>NZ_JBZXVN010000039.1:0-27563 GCF_058892305.1 Pelagimonas sp. | reverse complement strand
TTTCCGCCCTTATTGAATGACTGGTCTGGAATTCAACACCTCAGCTCGGTCCAGCATTCTGGATACGGTGCGCAGACTTAAACGGTGTTCAGACCAAATTCCATGATCGAATACCGCGTCCAATGCCGAAATGCTGGGCCCCGGGAGCCCGCGCCTTTGACCTTCTGTTAGAGCAAAGTCACGTAACTGCGTGCGCGTCAGATCAGGAAGGTCAAGAACCACGCAACGGCTTTGTAACGGCTCCGGCAAACCCTTCCGGCTATTCGCAGTCAGAACCCAGTTGGCCCAGGACATATCAAAGCGGATCTGGAAAAAGGGACACTCCCAGCCCTCTGCTGTCATGCGCTCCAACAACGGAAGCAAAGCATCAGTTAGTGTATGACGCGACCCGTTGACTGCGTTGACGTCTCCAGTCTTTTCGACTTCGTCCACGATCACCAGAGGGCCGGCATGGCGTTCCCGCAGCACGGTCTGCAAGAGTTTGCCTGGTGCGGCGCTGCCCCATCCGCGCTGAGCTCCAACCAGTGAAAACGTCGCCGGTTCACCGGTCGCTTCGATTTTGGTTGTCGGCACCGCAAGGTGATGCGCCAGACGGCGCGCCCAAAAGCTTTTGCCGATGCCGGGCGACCCAACCAACACCAGCGGATTGAAACGTAAACCAGGTAGACCCTCACGTGCAGATCGCCTGAGACCATGCCAGACCTCTTCGGTAGCGGGTGCCATCCAAGGCATTTCTTCATGCAAGGCGGCAGCGATCTCGTCTGCTTTGTGTTCGGTGTGAATGTGGGTCACGGAGACGCCATCCCGCAATGCGTTCAGTTGGGTTTTCGCCGCGTCTGGCAAATGGCTCATGCCGGACAGGCTTTGCATTCGCTCTAAAAATCGGATCGCACGGCGCTTGGTCATTTTACGGTCATCATCGTTGATCAGTTGATGCCACAGAACTGGATCATTGCCGTGATCAACGCTTCCCGCAGCCATCAGCTTCCGGTTCCTTAGCTCGCGCAGGGTTTCTTTCAGGCGGTCATCTACTTCTCTGACTCACGGGAGTTCGTCGACAAATTTTAGAGAGCAGAAGGGTATGGGTGTTTTCGTTAGCGTCATGCGGCATCCTTTCAAAGCGCGACCCCATGCGGGTTGCGCCAAAGGCCTGAACCGTTCTGGTTCGGCGATTGAATATGAAAAGGCTCCGGAGCCGATGGGAACACTTAGGGAACAAAGTGAGTTAGGGGTCAATAGGCTGCAGCTTCTGCGCTCAGTCGCAAACTTTTGTGGAGGATAACTCCCGGCAAACGACCTAAACTACTGACAAATAAAGAAAACCACCGACATGGAAACTGCCGGTGGTCATTTGATCTGTGCGGAGTGGTCAAAAAACACCCCATAGTGGCCAAGTTATGCGGTGTCTAACACAAAATTCACCCGGCAAACATCAACCGCACTTCGAATGTCCGCAATCGGAACAGGTCATACAGCCTTCGACCATCCGCATTGTGAACTGCCCACAACTGGGGCAGGCTTTGCCACGTGGGGTTTGGGCGATGTTGACGACGTCGGCTTGGGGGTCAGATTTCAGCCCCATGCCTTCGCCTTCAAGGAAGCCCGTCGATACCATGTGTTTCTCGATCACGCCGCCGATGGCTGCCAAAATCGAAGGGATGTATTTACCCTGCACCCATGCGCCACCGCGTGGGTCAAACACGGCCTTCAACTCTTCCACGACAAACGACACGTCGCCACCACGACGAAACACCGCCGAGATCATCCGCGTCAAGGCCACGGTCCACGCAAAGTGTTCCATGTTTTTGGAGTTGATGAACACTTCAAACGGGCGGCGATGGCCGCCAACAATCACGTCATTGATCGTCAGGTAAATGGCGTGCTCGCTATCGGGCCATTTCAACTTGTAGGTCGCGCCTTCCAACGATTGCGGGCGATCCAGCGGCTCGGACATATAGACCACATCGGCCCCTGCCCCGGCGGCCTGTGCCATTTCCGGCGTCTCGGCGGGCGTTTTCTCTGAGCTTTCCGACACCGACAAAACCGACCCGGTTACGTCGTTGGGGCGATAGGTGGTACAGCCCTTACACCCGGTCTCAAACGCCTCCAAATACACGCTCTGAAAGTCCTCAAACGAGATGTCTTCAGGGCAGTTGATGGTCTTGGAGATCGAGCTGTCGATCCATTTCTGCGCCGCCGCTTGCATACGCACATGATCCAGCGGGGCCAATGTCTGGGCGTTGACAAAATAGTCGGGCAACTCTTTGTCGCCAAACTTTTCACGCCACATTTGCACAGCGTAATCAACGACTTCTTCTTCGGTGCGGGTGCCGTCCTTTTGCAAGACTTTACGGGTATAGCTATAGGCAAATACCGGTTCGATCCCCGAGGAGACATTCCCAGCATAGAGCGAAATCGTGCCCGTCGGTGCGATGGATGTCAGCAGCGCGTTGCGAATGCCGTGTTCGCGGATGGCATCGCGCACATCATCGTCCATGGCGCGCATGGTGCCGCTTTCCAGATAGGGCTCAGCCTCAAACAAGGGGAACGCGCCCTTTTCCTTGGCCAATTGCACCGACGCCAGATATGCGGCGCGGGCGATCCGTTTCAGCCACTCCTCGGTCTGACGCGCCGCTTCCTCCGAGCCATAGCGCTGACCAACCATCAACAAGGCGTCTGCCAACCCGGTCACACCAAGGCCGATACGGCGCTTGTTTTGTGCCTCAATGCGCTGTTCCTCCAAAGGAAAGCGCGAGGCATCAACAACGTTGTCCATCATCCGAACGGCGGTCGAGACCAGATCATCCAACAAGGTTTCGTCAAGATCAGCACCCTCTTCAAACGGGCGATCCACCAAACGGGCCATGTTGATCGAGCCAAGCAAACACGCGCCATAGGGCGGCAATGGCTGTTCGCCGCAAGGGTTTGTCGCGGCGATGGTTTCAACATAGGACAGGTTGTTGGCCTTGTTGATCCGGTCGATGAAAATCACACCCGGCTCGGCGTAATCATAGGTGGCGCGCATGATCTTGTTCCACAGATCACGGGCCTCAACGGTATGGTACACCCGGTCGCCAAATTTCAGCTCCCAGCTGCCATTCGCCTTGACCGCGTCCATGAAGTCATCGGTGATCAGCACCGATAGGTTGAACATCCGCAACCGGGCGCTATCGGCCTTGGCGCGAATAAAGTCTTCGATATCAGGATGATCGCACCGCATCGTCGCCATCATCGCACCACGACGTGACCCCGCCGACATGATCGTGCGGCACATCGCGTCCCAGACATCCATGAACGACAACGGGCCAGAGGCATCCGCCGCAACCCCGGCCACCGGCGCGCCTTTGGGGCGAATGGTGCTGAAATCATAGCCGATGCCGCCACCCTGCTGCATGGTCAGCGCCGCTTCGCGCAGCATATCGAAAATGCCGCCCATCTGGTCGGGGATAGTGCCCATAACGAAACAATTGAACAGCGTCACGCTACGCGCGGTCCCTGCCCCGGCGGTAATCCGGCCGGCGGGAAGGAATTTGAAATCCTCCAACGCGTTGTAAAACTTGTCTTCCCACTGCTTGGGCTCGGCCTCGACCTCGGCCAAAGACCGGGCAATGCGTCGCCAGCTGTCTTCGACTGTGATATCAATGGCTGTGCCATCGGCCTCTTTGAGACGATATTTCATATCCCAAATCTGTTCAGCAATAGGGGCGGCAAATCGGGTCATGGCGGCGAATCTCTTTTTGGCAGGCGGTGGCGTAGAGCGATTTTCATAGACAAGCGGGCGGCGCGGGAAAAGACATATTTTGAACTAACCTAACGCTACAGCTTGAAGGCCCAGATGAGTGTTATACCATATACAGCGTAATCTGGGGAAGAATCTGTGGATAAGATCACACATCTGATCAAACTGAGCGTCGGCACCGAAAGCGTTGAGGGCCTTCAGGCCTGGCAAGATATGCGCCGCAAAGAGCTCCCCGAGGGCTTGCCGCGCCATGTCACCCGCATGTGGCCGCGTCGTGAGTCCGAGATTCTGGCAGGCGGATCAATCTATTGGGTGATCAAAGGCGTGATCCAATGCCGCCAACGCATCCTACGCCTAGACGAAGTCATTGGCGAGGATGGCATCAAACGCTGTGCCATTATCCTAGACCCTGACGTGATCCGCACCGCCAACGCGCAACGCCGCCCTTTCCAAGGCTGGCGCTATCTTTCCCCTGCCGACGCCCCGCCCGATCTGTCGGCTTCGACCAAACAAGAAGACACCCTGCCCCCGGAACTCGCCGGAGCTTTGGCCGAAATCGGTGTGATTTGATAGCAACGGGTTTCTTCCACCGCTCCTTTCATTGCTACAGCTTTGTGCATGTGCTGATCAGTTTTGTCGTGTTGGCAACGCCCAATAGTTGGGAGTATTTTCGCTTTCCGGCCTTGGTCATATGCGTCAGCGTTGGCCCAATCGCGCTGCTGCTCTGGTGCCAAAGCCAAGCCAAAGCTCAAGAGCCGAAACGCTTTCCAAGCAAACAGGCCCTTCGAACCATCCTGCTTTTCTCCACCCTGTGGGGCGCACTTGTTCTCCTACAATTTGTCGGTCTCCCCCATGCGCCCATACGATTACAATCGGGAATCGCCCTCTTGATCTGTTTTCTCCCGGGAATCGCAAACACATTGATTTACAATAAATACTTCAGGTGGATCGACGATCAGACCCCTTAACCGTCCTGAAACTTTTCCTCGCTTTGTTCACTGTCAAAGACGTGATCGCAGCCGCGCTCTATACTTGCTCACAGGGACACGCGCGAGACGTCACTAAAAGGGAGACAGGGATGAAACGCTTTTTAATCGCTGCAACACTGGCGGCGACCACCGCAATGGCCGCAACCATAGCACAGGCTGATCAGATCATTGGCAGCTATGTCGCCTATATTGGGCAGGATGATCTTTATAATTCCAAAGGTGCTCGCCTGAATGAGCCTTGGCAAATCCTGCGTCAGGATCGCGCCAATTACCACCGCTTTGGCATCAGCCAGCCGGGGGATGAGTGGGACCCGTTCTTTGGCAGCATGGAAAATCGCGGCATCATGGAACGCATGATAATGAATGGCACGATGGAGCCAGCGGCGGCCCGCAATCTGCTGCGCGGGGGGGCAACGGTATTTGTGCGCATTTACGGCGTCGGCAACAGCGGCCGCTACCTCAAGGTAACCGTCACCCGCTAAGGCCGCCCCTTGCCGCGCAAAGCGTACCAAATCAAGGCCGGGATTTCGCGCATCCAGGCCTTGATCACCCGCCGCCACGTTGTGCCGGTCATCTTTGGACAACTGGCAGTGGCCTTCATCCCCAGACGTCGCGCCACCAAAAGCGCGCGCGGCGCGTGGTAGGTATCTGTCACCAAAACAGCGGAAAATGCCCCATGCTCGGCCAGAAGCCGCGCGGAACATCGTAGGTTTTCTTCGGTTGTGGTGGCCTTGTTCTCTTGCAGGATACAAGCCTCTGGCACCCCTTTGGCGCGGCAAATATCGGCGATGGCTTGTGCCTCGGACGGTGGGTGCTTGCCCACTCCTCCCGATCCGATAATCACCGAAACCATGCCGTCCTGCCAAAGCTTGGCGGCGTGCTCTGCACGTCGTCGCAGGCTTGGGGATGGCTCCCCATCCGGCCAAACGGCGGCTCCCAAAACAATGGCAATTGGACGGTCGTCGGGATTTTGCGTCATTTGCGCACAAAAGCACAGGACATGTGCATTGCCCATTCCAAAAGCGTCAGGGCTGGAAATCTTGTTCAACAGGGTTACGTTAGCGCCCAAAGGAAAAGGACACGCATAATGACACAAGATTATACGCCACCGAAAATCTGGACCTGGGACAAAGACAATGGCGGGCAATGGGCCTCGCTCAACCGTCCGATTTCAGGGGCCACCCAAGACAAAGATCTGCCCATCGGGGAACATCCGCTACAGCTTTACTCCATGGCGACCCCCAATGGCGTCAAGGTCACCGTGATGCTCGAAGAGCTTCTCGAAGCTGGCCACAACGCTGAATATGACGCTTGGCCGATCAAAATTGGCGATGGTGATCAGTTTGGCTCGGGCTTTGTTGCCGCCAACCCAAATTCAAAAATCCCGGCCCTGATGGATCATTCAGGCGACGCACCAGTGCGCATTTTCGAAAGTGCTGCGATCCTGATGCATCTGGCCGAGAAGTTCGACGCCTTTCTGGGCAAAGCGGAAAATCGTGCTGAAATGCTCAGCTGGCTGTTCTGGCAAATGGGCAGCGCGCCATATTTGGGCGGTGGTTTTGGCCACTTCTACGCCTATGCGCCCTATCCGATGGAATACCCGATTGACCGCTTCTCGATGGAGGTCAAACGCCAGTTGGATGTGTTGGACAAGCAGTTGGCCGACAACACCTTTATCGCTGGCGAAGACTACACCATCGCCGATATCGCGATCTTCCCGTGGTACGGCAATCTGGTGATTGGCAACCAGTATAACGCCGCCGAATTCCTGCAGGTGCATGAGTACAAAAACGTTGTGCGGTGGGCCAATGCCATTGCCGCCCGGCCGGCCGTTCAACGTGGTCGCATGGTCAACAAATTCTGGGGCGAAGAGCACGAGCAATTGCCCGAACGCCACTCCGCCGCAGACTTCGACGCACTCAAAGCGAAAGCGCCTGCTGAGTAACAGGCGCTCCCAAAACTTTTGCAAAAGTTTTGCAAATTCCGTGCACGGAATTTGGTGTCACACCCCTAAAAGGTCGCGCAATGCCTCAAGCGCTGCGCGATCTTTGCCCTCAAGCTGAGCTATTCGACTGCGGAACAGCGTCGCTTGTGAGCGAAGGACCGGCTCTTCGTCCAAGATTTTCAGGTGATTGGCCCGCAGGGTTTCGCCGCTCGACGTGATGTCGGCCACGGCTTCGGCAGTGAGGTTCTTGACCGTACCTTCGGTTGCGCCCTGACTATCCACCAACTGATAATCCGCCACGCCACCGCGATGCAGATAGTGACGCACCAACCGGTGATACTTCGTTGCGATCCGCATCCGAAACCCGTGTTGCTCTCGAAATGCCGCTGCCGCTGCATCAAGATCATCCAACGTGTTCACATCAACCCAGCAATTTGGCACCGCGATGATCAGGTCCGCGTGGCCAAAACCAAGTTCGGCCAAGGGTTCAACTTTCTGATCCCATTGCACCAGCTTTTCTTGGATCAGGTCCGTACCGGTCACCCCCAAATGGATGCGTCCCGCCGACAATTCGCGTGGGATTTCCCCGGCCGAAAGCAGCACAAGTTCAACGCCTTCAACACCATCAACGGCCCCGGCATATTCCCGGTCTGACCCGGTCCGGGCCACACTCACACCGCGCGCGCCAAACCAGTCAAAGGTTTTTTCCATCAACCGCCCCTTGGACGGCACCCCCAGTTTGATGCTCATGACCGTGTCTCCAGACCAAACAACAGATCGGGGCGCACAACGCCGCCCACCGCCGGAATTTCACGCCCGCGCCCCAAACGACGGGTCAGTGCATCATAACGGCCACCGGTCGCCACGGCGGGCATACCCGGTTGGGTCGACAGCAAGCCAAAGACAAAACCGTCATAATACTCCATCGAGGTCCGACCATAGCTGGCTTCAAAATCAAGCTTGTCCACATCGACACCACGCGCCGCCAAAGCCTCGCTGCGGCGGGCGAACCGCTCAACCGCATTGTTCATCGCCGGAAGATCAACAGCGATGTCACGCAGTTGTTCCAAGGCAAAGGTGCAAGTTTCCGAAACCTTGAGCACGCTTTCGATAAGCTCAACCTGACTTTTGCATAGCGGGGCGTCTTCGGCGTCGGCCTTGAGAGCGTCCACCCGCGCGCGGATTTCCGCCTCGGACCGCATGCCGTTAAAGGGCCCGGCCTCGGCAAAGGGGTCCGTGGCCGCCAACAGTGCCGCGCGTGATGGTGGCACCGGGGCACGCCCAGAGAACCGATCCAACAAGGCGCGGAACCGGCGTGGCCGCCAGATGTGGCGCATCAAGGCCGCTCGCCGCCGCTCAGACGTCTCTAACCCCTGCACCGCGGCCGTCAAAATACCGATATCGCCGGTGACCGCGCGCAGCCCATAACCGGCCAGCGTTTCGGAAAACAGCGCGAAAACCTCGGCGTCGGCTGCCTCTGGGTCTTCGCGATCAAAGACCTCATAGCCAACTTGAATGTATTCAGACGCGCGCTCAGGATGCTCTTCCTGACGACGAAAAACCGGCCCACTATAGGTATAGCGCGCGGGTTCCGCCCCCTCATCCATATGCTTTTGCACGACCGGAACGGTAAAGTCCGGGCGTAACATCACTTCGCCACGCGCCGGGTCGGACGAGACATAGGCGCGGGTGCGCACGTCTTCGCCATACAGGTCAAGAAAAGTTTCCGCCGAGAGCAGAATATCGCATTCCAGCGCCTCCGCCCCAGCGGATTGAAAGGCCGCCTTGAACGCGGCGGCCTTGGCGTTGATTTCAGTCAGGCTCATGAATTCAGGTCCAAAATCTCGCGCACCTTAGCGACCAATTGGTCACGCGGCACTTCGTATTGGCTGGGGCGCTCTTTCCATTCCTCAAGCGTGGCATTCTCGGCGATTTTCGCACCAAGGATCAGGTCTTTGATCTGCACCACACCGTTTTCATGTTCATCCCCGCCCTCAATAACCGCCACCGGGCTTTGACGTTTATCGGCGTATTTCAACTGGTTGCCGAAATTCTTGGGATTGCCCAAATAGACCTCGGCGCGGATGCCTGCATTGCGCAGCTCGGCGACCATGGTCTGGTAATCGGCCATGCGGTTTTTATCCATCACGGTCACGACAACCGGCCCCGCCGCCACGGTGCCACCAATCCGGCCCTTTTCGCGCAAAGCCGCCAAAAGGCGATCGACACCTATCGACACACCGGTCGCAGGCACTTCTTGGCCAGTGAACCGTTTGACGAGATCGTCGTAGCGGCCACCTCCGGCAACCGATCCGAATTGCCGCTTGCGGCCCTTTTCATCGAAGATTTCGAAAGTTAATTCCGCTTCGAAAACGGGCCCGGTGTAATAACCGAGGCCGCGAACAATACTTGGATCGATTTGAATTCGATCAGGGCCATAACCTTGTGCAACAAGCAAGTCCGAGATGTCTCTGAGTTCTTGAACACCTTCTTGGCCTTCGGTTGAAGGTCCTACGATCTCAAGTAGATAGGCAAGAACTCGGTTTGTAAGAAGTTGACCGGATTGGGGAGAATGGTGTTCCTTTCTTGCTCTTCCTGGCCCACGCTCAATATTCCACACCTGAAGCAAGGCACCATACCCGTCTTCATCGTTGGACATAGTATCCATCTCGTTTTGGATACGATCCAAAACATTTTGCTTCGCCAAAAGGAATTGAAGAACCGGCTCCGCCTGATCCGCGCTAAGCCCAACACCGTCGATATAGGCCCCGGACGCATCCAAACGCCCCTTGCCCAAAAGCTCGCGCACACCGGCCTCGCCCACCTTGTCGAACTTGTCGATGGTGCGCAGCACATCTGCGGCCTGAGCATCATCTGTGACGCCCATCGCTTCTAGCACGCCGTTCAAAACCTTGCGGTTATTGACGCGCACCACATAATCGCCGCGCGGAATGCCCACGCGTTCCAACGTGTCGGACAACATCGCGCAGATCTCGGCATCCGCCGCGACATTCGCCGCGCCAACCGTATCCGCATCACATTGATAAAACTGACGATACCGCCCCGGTCCGGGCTTTTCGTTGCGCCAAACCGGCCCCATCGCATAGCGGCGGTAAGGCAGCGGCAGGTCATTGCGGTGCTGCGCGTAAACACGGGCCAAAGGCGCGGTCAAATCATAGCGCAATGCCATCCACGTTTCGTCTTCATCCTGCCAAGCAAACACGCCTTCATTGGGGCGATCCACATCCGGAAGGAACTTGCCCAGCGCTTCAACCGTTTCAACGCCTGAACTTTCCAGCGCATCAAACCCGTATTGATGGTAGACCTCGGCAATCGTTTTGAGCATGTCTGCGCGTTCGGTCACCTCAGCGCCGAAATAGTCGCGAAACCCCTTGGGCGTCTGTGCCTTGGGGCGGGGAGCTTTTTTAACTTTGGCCATGGTCTCTTCCGGGTTCAAAATCCGTTGTGCCCCCTCTACCCGCTTGGCCCCCTCGGGGCAAGCAAAGCCCGGCCTTATTGCCCGGCACTTGTGTTGAAATGGTTGTGTCGACTGGGGGCAGGCACTATCTGACCCTTAACGCAAAGGATCTCATATGACCGACATCACACATCTCGAAGAACGCATCGCGCATCTGATGAAAACGGTGGATGAGCTGTCGGACACCGTTGCCCGTCAGGACAAAGAGCTTTCGACATTGCACGACCGGGTTCTAATGTTGATGGCCCGCGAGGCCGAGCGCGCCGCCCAAGGTGGCGATGGTGGCGGCGGGGTGATTATCGGCGATGAACGCCCGCCGCATTGGTGATCACAACTGGCGTCAAGATTTGATATCCATCGCCTCGACGCCGCCATCGTGAAGCAAGAAATTCTTCCATCGTGGGCTGCCGCCAAAGCGTTCGTAAACGGTCACAAACACCGTATCTTTGCTGAGCTTTTTCATCTTGCTGCCACAGGGTTTACCCTTGCCAACCCGGCACACCCGCGACTTAACCTTTTCATAAGCCCTATCGGTTTCCGAGGTGGGCAAGGTCGCCCCGGCTGGACCGTAGTGGATGGCCTCATAGCTTTCTGGAGAGGCGAACAACACCAGTGCCGCGCTAAACACCCGCGCACAGCCATCATCAAACCCGGTCAAGTAAAAGCTGCGCTGCCCGGTGGCCCCCGGCGTGCTGTCATATAGGGTATAGCCGCGTCCGCGCTCCGGCCATTGTCCGGCCTTCTTGCCCATTTGCGACGGGTTGGCCCCGCACACACGGGCGATTTTGCCATAGGGCAAGGTGGTGCCAAGCGCCACTTGTTCGTAATCAGGGTCGCCGGGTTTGGGGCCTTTGCTCCGTTTTGGCTTGCTTGCGCGCTCACTGCCACCGCCAGAAAAACCAAAAAGCCCCTTCTTTTTCTTCGCAACTGGCGGCGCTGCGACCTCGGGTTCGGGCAAGGCGGCCAAGACCAGCGGCGCGGCATCAGTTGGGCCATCCTCGGTTTCAACCACAGCAACGGTACCTGCCTCCGGGTCCAACGCCTGACCGGCGATGTCTTCGGGTGTATCCCCTGTGTCAGTCGCGCTTTTGACAGGCGCGCTTTTGGCCTCATCGGCTTTGCGTTTCAAAAAGCCCATCAACCCTTTGGAGGGTTTTTCACTTGGCGTAACCGCCACGGGGGCTTGGTTAACCAAGGCCTCATCCACGGCCGCGTCAATCGGCGCGGCAAGCGCATCGGCTTGCCCTACGGATGTATCCACCTCGACATCGCTCAACTTTGGCATGCCTTTCAACGGGTTGCCGCAACCGGCCACAACAAGCGCAAGCGCCAGTGAAATGATGATACGGTGCATAATGCCCCCCTTGCCCACCGCGCACTTCTAACGCATGGCGATGGGCGGCGTCCATAATACGCCCGTATATGGTGGCGAAAAACCGCGCCTAGGCTCTGATGCCTACAAAACGACACCCGGTTTCGTGGCCGAGGCCGACCGGCTGCGTTGGGTCGCGCACAGACACATCCATGCCTGCGCGCGCATGTTTTAGGCCGTTAAACCTTCTGGTTCGCTTAGACCATTGGCGCGACAGCACGCGGTCAACGTATTGGCCAGCAAACAGGCGATGGTCATTGGGCCAACGCCACCGGGCACTGGCGTGATCGCACCGGCCACTTCGGCACAGCTGGCATAATCGCAATCACCAACAAGGCGCGTCTTGCCTTCGCCCTTTTCCGGGGCATCAATCCGGTTGATGCCAACGTCAATCACGGTAGCACCAGGTTTGATCCAATCACCTGTCACCATTTCGGCGCGGCCAACGGCGGCGACAACGATGTCCGCCTGTTTGCAAACCTCTTGGATGTCTTTGGTGCGCGAATGCGCGATGGTCACGGTACAGCTATCGCGCAGCAACAGGTTGGCCATCGGCTTGCCCACAATGTTGGATCGCCCAACGACAACGGCGTTTAGACCAGACAAAGAGCCATGGTGATCACGCAGCATCATCAAACAGCCAAGCGGCGTGCAGGGCACCATGGATTTCTGACCGGTCGACAAAAGGCCAACGTTGGAAATGTGGAACCCATCAACGTCTTTGGCCGGATCAATGCGGTTGATCACCAGATCTTCGTTCAAGTGTCCGGGCAAAGGCAGCTGAACCAAAATTCCATGCACCGCCGGGTCGGCGTTGAGCTTATCAAGCAGCGCCAGCAGGTCTTCTTCGGACGTATCCACATCAAGCTTGTGCTCAAAGGAATTCATACCGCATTCGACGGTCATCTTGCCTTTGGACCGCACATAGACTTGGCTCGCGGGGTCTTCGCCAACCAGAACCACCGCCAAACCGGGGGTGATACCGTTTTCTTCTTTAATGCGGGTCACATGTTCGGCCACTTGGCCACGCACTTTGGCCGCAAAGGCTTTGCCGTCGATCACAGTCGCTGTCATGTCATATCCTCTTAGATATCCGTCCGCGCATAGGCGTCTCGGTAGTGTTCCATCTGCATACGGGTCGCCAACACGGCGTTCTTCATCAATGTCGCCACGGTCACCGGGCCGACACCGCCGGGCACCGGCGTGATCCAACCCGCCACTTCGGCACAGCTGTCGAAATCGGCGTCCCCAACGGTTTTGCCACCTTCGGGCGTTTCGATCCGGTTGATGCCGATGTCGATCAGTGCCGCGCCGGGTTTGAGCATATCGCCCGTCACCAGACCGGGTTTGCCCACCGCCACAAACACCGCATCTGCGGCGCGGCTGTGCATGGCAACGGACCGGGTCATGTGGTGGCACACGGTGACCGTCGCCCCAAGACCCATCATCAAAAACGCAATCGGCTTGCCGACGATCTCAGAATGCCCAATCACGGTGACGTTCAACCCTTCCATATCCATGGGCAGGGTTTTCAAAATCTCAACCGCCGCAACGGCGGTACAGGGGCCAAGTGCCAGATCGTTATAGACAATATTTCCGATCGAGGCCGGGTGCATGCCCTCTACATCCTTGAGCGGATGCACCATTTTTTGCAGCACTTTCACCGGGATGTGTTCGGGCAAAGGGCGTTGAATGATGATACCGTTGACACGCGGATCGGCGTTTAACCCCTGCAAAATGCCTGTCATCTGCTCAAGCGAGGTTTCGCTAGGGTAATTGCGCGCTTCAAACTCAACCCCGGCACTATTCGCCTGCCGTTGTTGGTTGCGCACATAAAGCTCGGCCGCGGCGGTATCTCCCACACTGATCGAGACCAGCTTGGGCGCCCAGCCCGCGTCGGCCAAGGCGGCCGCGTCTTTGGCGACCGCGGCGCGCATGTCTGCTGCGATGGATTTTCCGTCAATGAGTGCAGCGCGCATAGCTTGCCTTTCAGTCTAGTTTGATCGTCTGCGCCTCGCGCGCAATCGACCAATCAATCAAATGCCGCCAAAGCACCTCGACCAACTCCGGGTCTAGCTCTTGCTCGACAGCGGCGGCTTTGACCTTGGTCACAACATCTTCGACACGGGCGGGAATATTGGCGGGTAACCCAACGCCCGTCTTGATTTCAACGGCGCGGTCGATATAGCCCATCCGCGTTTTCAACAGGCTAATCAGGTCGCGATCCAGCGCATCAATCTGAGTGCGCAGGGTCGCCATATCAGGGCAATCGGCGGGGTCTAACATGCTGTGTCCATCCAAAGATTTCACAGCCATGCCCTACCCCGCCAAACGCCTTTTCGCAATCAAATCGTTCCGGTCTTTTTAGAACAGACCTTCGACCAGACCCTCTTCGTTGATGCGGATATTTTCCGCCGCAGGTTTGCGGGGCAGGCCCGGCATGGTCATGATTTCACCGCAGATAACGACAATAAACCCGGCACCCGCACTTAGGCGAACCTCACGCACCGGAACCGAATGGCCGGTGGGTGCTCCGCGCAAATTTGGATCTGTGCTAAAGGAATACTGGGTTTTCGCCATGCAAACTGGCAAATGACCATACCCGGCCTCTTCCCAGGCGCGCAGTTGATCGCGGATTTTCTTGTCGGCAATCACCTCGTCCGCCCGATAGATCGAGGTTGCAATACGCTCGATTTTCTCAAACAGCGGCAGATCATCTTTGTAAAGCGGTGCGAATTGCGACACACCTGCGTCGGCGATTTCGGCGACGCGGGTGGCAAGCGCCTTGGTACCCTCAGAGCCTTTTTCCCAGTGCTGGCACAGGATCGCTTCTGCGCCTTGGGTTTCCACATAGTCGATAACCGCCTGCACTTCGGCATCTGTGTCGGTGACAAAGTGGTTGATGCCCACAACCACCGGCACACCGAATTGCTTGAGGTTACCGATGTGGCGACCAAGGTTTGCACAGCCTTCGTTGACCGCATCCACGTTCTCGGCCCCTAGGTCCGCTTTGGCCACGCCGCCGTTCATTTTCATGGCGCGGATGGTCGCAACCAGAACCACACAATCGGGGGCAAGGCCGGCCTTGCGGCACTTGATGTTCATGAACTTTTCAGCGCCAAGATCGGCCCCAAAGCCCGCTTCGGTCACAACATAATCGGCCAATTTCAGCGCGGTTGTTGTCGCGGTGACCGAATTACAGCCATGCGCGATGTTGGCGAATGGCCCGCCATGCACAAAGGCCGGGTTGTTTTCGAGGGTCTGAACAAGGTTCGGTTGCATCGCGTCGCGCAGCAGCACGGTCATCGCGCCATCGGCCTTGATGTCACGGGCATAAATGGGTGCGCGGTCACGGCGATAGGCGACGATCATATCACCCAGACGGGTTTGCAGATCGGCCAAGTCTTTGGCGAGGCAGAGGATCGCCATGACTTCAGACGCCACGGTGATGTCAAACCCGGTCTGACGCGGGAAGCCGTTGGCAACACCGCCAAGCGAGGTCACGGTATCCCGCAGTGCGCGGTCATTCATGTCAAGCACACGGCGCCATGTCACGCGGCGCTCGTCGATCTCAAGCTCATTGCCCCAATAGATGTGGTTGTCGATCATCGCCGACAAAAGGTTGTGCGCCGAGGTGATCGCATGGAAATCCCCGGTAAAGTGGAGGTTCATTTCCTCCATCGGCACGATCTGCGCCATGCCACCCCCGGCGGCGCCGCCCTTCATGCCAAAGTTGGGACCAAGCGAGGCTTCGCGGATACAGACCATGGCGTTTTTGCCAATGGCGTTTAGACCGTCACCCAGACCAACGGTTGTTGTGGTCTTGCCTTCGCCCGCGGGCGTTGGGTTGATCGCGGTCACAAGGATCAGTTTGCCGTTTTCACGATCCTGAACCGAGTTGATGAACTCTTGGCTGACCTTGGCCTTGTCATGGCCGTATGGCAGCAAATGTTCGGCGTCGATGCCAAGCTTGGCGCCAATTTCCATGATCGGCTTTTTCTTGGCCTCACGGGCGATTTCGATGTCGGTTTTAAAAGCCATCAGTGCGATCCCTGTCGAAAAAATTGTGTCGTTGATCCACGCATATCGTGGGAAACGACAAAGGGTGACAGCGAATCCGACATTTCTAGGCGTTGTAGCGGCGCGACGAAGCGCGGCGCGGAGCGGATCGGAAACGCATGTCTCCGACCCGCACGTTTTGTTACTTGGCCTCGGGGGTCCAAGCGCGTTGATCAGGGATGTGCAAACGCAGCTTGTCGCCGACCATCAACACACCCGGACGTTCCACCCAAGCGGTCACACCGCGCCGATTGTTGGCGGCGGGTTTGAACTTGGGACCATATCCCGGCATATCGGCTTCGATCTCTTTGCCGGGGAAAATACAGGGGCGATTGTTCATATCTATTATGATGGTCGTGCCATTTTCGGCCTGAAGCCGGGACGATGGCGGGACAAAGCTGAAATCTGCAATTCCTTCGATCACCAAAGTCGCGCCGAGATAAAGCGGATCAAGCGCTTCGATCCCCATATCGGCGGCAATCGCGTTTAGCTCTTCTTGCGACAAAACAGAAAGCTGGCGCACATTGGCGATCTCGGTGCCGCGTTCATGTTGTGATGTGACCCGGCTACACGAGGGCCGCGTGCGACCGCCGTGCTTTTCACCTTCTGGCCCATCCCAGCCCAAAGTGAGGCTATCCGAAGCAACAGCACGCAGACCGTCGCCATCCGGCACAGCCCCGGCCCATGTAATGGTTGCATAATAGTCGGTCGGTTTCAGGGCGGGCATATCATGTCCTTTTCGCGCGTCATGTGCCGCGAATAGACCGATGGAGCCCGGATTTGACAAGGCCACAGTTAGCAAAACATCGGCCATTTGCCGCACAGATTTTGTCAGACTTGAAACATGCCCTTAGGCAGGGCGCGTCAACGTCATAAACATCCGCCGGAACGGGAATAGCACCGTTCCATCCTCGGCCTCTGGATAGGCGGTGCCGATCACCGCCTCATAGGCTGCGATCAATCGAGTTTGTTCAGCCTCGTCCAAGGCTTGCAAAATCGGCAAGCCATAGGTGGACTCGGTAAACCGTCGCACCGGATGGCCGGTCTGGACCGGCTCCAACACCTGATAGTATTCGGTTTCCCACAAGGTTAGATGACCCAGCGGCGACAACAGGTGGTGATAGCTTGCTGGCAACATCACATCAGGGCCGGTTGCGAAATCTATGCGACCGGGCCAAAACTCTTCTGCAAGACTTTTCCAGATGTGATGGGATGGGGCGTTGTTTTGGTGGGGCATTTGCACGGCCAGCGTACCGCCCGGCTTCAAGAGGCCCATCAGCCGTGGCAACACATCTTGATGGTTGTCCACCCATTGCAACGCTGCGTTGGAAAAGATCAGCGCCGGGGCATCCTCCGGTGTCCATGTGCTGATGTCCGACGACACCAAGCTGTCATAGCTTCCGGTTTTTTCCGCCTCGGCCAACATTTCGGGGCTGTTATCGACCCCGATGAGGTCCCGGCCAAGCCCTTTAAGGGCCTCGCCAACCGCTCCGCTGCCACAGCCAAGATCCACAATCACCCCGTCAGGCAACGCAGGCAGCGCGTGGATCAAATCAATAGCAGGGCGCAAACGAACCCCTTTGAACCGTTGATAGGCCTCAGGATTCCATTTTGCGCCCTGCTCTGTCTTCATGCGTTTGGTTCCGGCTCCATGCCGCCATCACCCGATGGTTTGGCTTTGGATTTGGTTTTGGGAATCGCGGTCAGGCTTGGCTTGTCGGCCTCGGCACTGCCACCGTTGTCATCATCATCCGCATGGGGCGGCTCACCGCGCATAACCCGTTGGATTTCCTCACCGGTCAGAGTTTCGTATTCCAACAACCCCTGTGCCAGACGTTCGAAATCCTCTTCGCGTTCCAAAATGATCTCGCGCGCGCGCTCATACCCGGTTTGGATAAAGCCACGAACCTCTTCTTCGATCAGCTCTTTGGTATGGGCCGACACCGAAAGACCGGCGGTATTGCCCTGATAGCCCTCAGCGGCTTCGCGGTAATCAATATTGCCGATCTTTTCCGACATACCCCATTGTAACACCATGGCCCGCGCCAAGGCAGATGCCTGTTGGATGTCACCTGCTGGACCGTTCGAGACCTGATCCTCACCATATTTGATGATCTCAGCCGCCTTGCCCGCCATAGTCATGGCAAGCCGCTGGTGGCATTCATCTTTGAACATGTTCAAACGGTCAATCTCAGGCAGGCTCATCACCATGCCCAAGGCTCCGCCGCGCGGGATGATCGTCGCCTTATAAACCGGGTCACATTTGGGCAGGTGAATCCCAACCAGGGCGTGACCGGCTTCGTGATAGGCTGTCATTTCCTTTTGCTCATCGGTCAAAACCATGCTGCGGCGCTCGGCGCCCATCATGACCTTGTCTTTGGCCTGTTCGAAATCTTCCATGGTCACAAACCGGCGACCGACACGCGCGGCCATCAGCGCCGCTTCGTTCACAAGGTTAGCGAGATCGGCCCCCGAGAATCCCGGTGTCCCGCGCGCGATGATGCGCAAATCAACATCTGGGCCAAGTGGGATTTTGCGCGCATGCACGCCCAAAATCTTGTCACGGCCTTTGATGTCTGGGTTCGGCACGGTGACCTGACGGTCAAAACGACCCGGACGTAGCAAAGCAGGGTCCAAAACATCGCGACGGTTGGTGGCCGCAACGATGATCACACCTTCGTTGGCTTCAAACCCGTCCATCTCAACAAGCAACTGGTTGAGCGTCTGTTCGCGCTCGTCGTTGCCGCCGCCGTACCCTTGACCACGGGCGCGGCCCACGGCGTCGATTTCGTCGATGAACACGATACAAGGTGCGTTTTTCTTGGCCTGTTCAAACATGTCGCGCACGCGGCTTGCACCGACACCCACGAACATTTCAACAAAGTCAGACCCCGAAATTGTAAAGAACGGCACGCCCGCTTCGCCCGCGATGGCCCGCGCCAAAAGGGTTTTACCCGTACCGGGAGGGCCAACAAGCAAGGCACCCTTGGGGATTTTACCACCAAGACGCGAGAATTTCTGCGGGTTGCGCAGGAATTCGACGATCTCTTCAAGCTCTTCTTTGGCCTCGTCGATTCCGGCGACATCATCAAAGGTCACGCGGCCGGCCTTTTCGGTCAAAAGCTTGGCCTTGGATTTGCCAAAGCCCATCGCGCCACCTTTGCCACCGCCTTGCATGCGGTTCATAAAGTAGATCCACACACCGATAAGCAGCAGGAAGGGCAGCAAGCCAATCACAAAGGCCTGAAAGCCGGATTGTTCCTGTTGTTCGGCCCATGTTGGTACGTCGTTCTCGATCAAAAGCTGCGTGATCTCATGATCTTCGGGCTTGATGGCGACATGGTCAGATCCATCTTTGGTGCGATAGCGAACTTGTTCACCATCAATAACGACTGAGTCGACAGACTTGCCCTCAACAGCGGCGACAAACTCAGAATAGCTTGCCTCCTTGCTTTGAAGGGTGTTTCCACTGCCGGAAAACAGGCTGAAAAGAGCAAGGATCAGAACGAAAAGAACGATCCAGAAAGCGATATTACGAGCGTTGCCCAAGGAAGATCCCCCAAGTGACGGCAAAAGAAATCGGGTGCGCGGCGCGCACTCCGGGCGTTGTGTCACAACATAGACATGAAACGCGCCACTTCAATGCGAAAGAAGGAAGCGCTCAAAGCTGTGGCTGCGGTACAGTTGAACGGTTGGCCCCTCGCCGATCCCCAAGGGGTCACAGGCGCGCAATTGCCCCGCCTCCCAAAGGGCCGGCAAGCTTCGTGCAGCGTGATAAGGTACTGTCATTGCTTTCTTATCTGCAATCTGCTGCCACCCCTCTTCGCCCAAGGGGGCAACCAATTGCCCGCCTTTCAAGGGCGCCACGAGAGACCAGCGATGGTCCCAAACCGCGCCCTGATTGGGCCCAAGCCGCCAATCCTGTATGGCATTCAACTCAGGAAATATTCTCAAATTTTGATGTTCCACCCTGATTTCACAGCCCATCAGAGTGCCATGCCCACCAGAAAGCGCCAGTTCGAGCACTGAGTCCAAGGCGGACTCACGCGGGCGATACCCCTTCCCCGAGACATATTGCAGCGCCGTCGCCATCACACGCAGCTGCGTTTCGCGCTCGATCTCGGCCAACTTGTCGCGATCAAACAATATGTCACCGGTCGGACCAAATTCTGTGGAACCCTCGCGCCCCACCTGCCGCCAAACATCAACCGCCCGGCGTCGCAACGCCTCTTGCGCGCGCCTTAGGCGGTTGGCGGTTTCGGCCAGCCGATCAACGCCCAACCCCTCGTCCTCCAACTGAACCAGCAATTGGCGCATTTTCACACGATCATATTTGGTGTCATCGTTTGATGGATCATCGGCCCATGGGGTTTTCAGAACCGTCAAATAGTGCCGCAACTCGGAACGCCGCATATCAAGACAGGGGCGCAGCAGTTCAAACTGACCATCGGCCCCAACGACGTCGCGTCGGGCAAGCATTGCCGACAACCCATCAACACCCGACCCACGTTTGAGACGCATCAAAAAGGTCTCGGCAAGGTCATCACGCGTGTGCCCCACCAAAACATGACGCATGTTACCACGCCATGTGTCGAAAATCTCAAGCCGTCCAATGCGGGCCTGATCTTGGAGATTGCCCTCGCCAGTCCACTGCCACTTGTGCGTGTCATGCGGCCAGCCAAGGGTTTTGCATTCCGCCGCAACCATCGCCGCTTCGTCGCTGCTTTCGGGGCGCAGGCCATGATCAACGGTCACCACCCGAAGCTTCACGCCCCAGACTCGCGTCCAATTATGTGCAAGCGCCAACATGGCCATGCTGTCGCCGCCGCCCGATACGGCCAAGCCAATCTCATCGGGAAAATCCGGGCCCAAAAGCTGACCCATCGCCTCGGCAAAGCGCTGGTCCAGATTGGGCAGGTCTTGGGTCACTGGCAGCCGAGGTCCGCGCGGCTTTGGGTGGCATTGGCGATGAAATCTGACCCCGGATAGCGGCCCGCAACTTCGCGCAAGGTCACACAGGCCTCTGGGGTGGACCCCAGTTTCCCAAGTGACACCCCCAAACGCCAGAGCGCTTCGGGTGCGACCTGATCATCGGGGAACCCCGAGTAGGCGTTTAGGTAACGGCGCGCCGCTTCTCGCGTGTCGCCCTGCCCGTCCAAGGCACGGCCTTCGCCAACAAGCGCCGCGGATTCCAGCGGGCCTAGCGGATAGGTTTCGCGAAAGACCGCAAACATCTGCGCCGCAGCGGCAAAATCACCGGCGTTCAACGCCTTTTGCGCATCAAGGAAATCGGCCTCTTCGCTCACTGCCAACTCACCGGCTCCAACCGGCAAACCGTCGGTCGGTTCGGCAATCGCCGGGGCGGGCGTGCTCACTGGAACCGCATCGCCGCCCAACATGGTCGTCTTGCCAAGCGTGCCAATATCGCAGCCCGGCTCCAATTCGCACAACCGAAACTCCAGATCGCCAAGGCGATTGGTGCCATCGCTTGTCACCCGCGAAATCCGGTGCTCCAGCTGTTCGGCCTTGGCCGTGATCCGCTGAAGCTGGGTTTCAATGGATGTGATGCGTTCCAATTGGTCACCGGCAATGGTCACACCACTACCGCCAGTGGTACTAAGCTCGCGCTTAAGCTTTTTCAGCTCAACAGATAAAACCACCATATCCTGACGAATATCCGCCAGTGTTTCGGCGCTGTGGGCCTGTCCGGCAGCACCGCCAATCAGCAGGGCCAGAACCGGCCCAAAGGCAAACGAAACCCGCATGCGTTACCCCGTCAAACCAGCCGATAGAATGGTCACAGCGCGGCGGTTTTTGGCGTAACACGCCTCGGCCGAACAGATCTCAAGCGGGCGTTCTTTGCCGTAGCTGACAAATTTCAAGCGGCTCGATGGCACGCCCTTGGACACCAGATATTCCATCACCGCATTGGCACGGCGCGCGCCTAGGGCAAGGTTGTACTGGCGGGTGCCTTGTTCGTCGGCGTGGCCTTCGATCACAGCGAGATAGTCGGAGTTCACCGCCAACCACTGGGCCTGACGGTCAAGCGTCGCGCGCCCTTCGGCGGTTAACGAGGATTGATCAACCAAGAACAACACTCGGTCACCGACCCGTTGCTGAAAATGCGCGACAGACGTCGGATCATCGGCGCTACCTGGGGCATAGCTTGTGGTTGGGGCATTGGTATCAAGGCCCGCGCCCGCGCCACCTTGACCATCGCCAAAGCGATCCGGGCTGGTACAGGCCGCCAGACCAAGGGCCGCCACCAGCAATGCTGCTTTTGGGAAATATGTCATGTCTCTCGTCCTGCTCTCTCTTCTTGGGCGCAGCCTATCACAGCTCGTCGCCAGCGGGAATCCGCTTCGTTGTCTTGTGCAACCCGCTGCCGAAAAACGCGCTGCGGGCTATTGAAGCGGCCCCCAACTTGGGTCCGATCCACCGGCTGGCGTACGCACCCGCTTCAAGTTGCGCCCCGAAATATCCACTGAATACAAGGCCGAAGCCCCCTGTGCGCCCTGCGTTTCACGCGCAAACATCAACACACGACCATTTGGGGCCCAGCTTGGACCCTCGTCCAAAAACGACGCTGTCAAAAGGCGTTCTTCTGATCCGTCCGTCCGCATCACACCAATGTGAAAACGGCCTTCGTTCTGCTTGGTAAAGGCAATCAGATCATTGCGCGGTGACCAAACCGGCGTTCCATACCGCCCTTGGCCAAAGCTGATCCGCACCGCTTCGCCGCCATTGGCGGGCATCACATATAGCTGCTGAGTGCCGCTGCGATCGCTTTCAAACACGATTTGGCTGCCGTCTGGGCTATAGCTTGGTGCCGTTTCGATCGCAGGCGATACCGACAAACGGCGCGTTGCGCCGCTGGCCACATCCATCGCCCAAATATCGGTGTTCGACCCTTGGGTCAGCGAATAGACAACCGTGCGACCATCGGGCGAGAACCGCGGCGCAAAGCTCATGACACCGTCATTGGCCTGCAAAATCCGGCTGCGCACATCGCCCACCGTCAAAACATGCACCCGTGGGAAACCGGTTTCGTAGCTCGTGTATAAAACCCGATCGCCCGAAGGCGAGAAACGCGGGGCCAAAACGATGGACTGGCTGTCGGTCAAGTATTGAACATTGGCCCCGTCGAAATCCATCACCGCAAGGCGCTTTTGACGTTCATTCTTGGGGCCGGTTTCGGACACAAACACCACGCGGCTGTCGAAATACGGCGTTTCCCCGGTGAGACGGGCATAGACCTGATCGGCAACCTTATGCGCCAACCGCCGCCACCCATCCGCCGTCGATGCAAACTGCATCCCCTCGCCAAGCTCTTGACCGGCAAAAACGTCCCAAACCCGGAATTTCACGATGATCCGACCGGTGCCATCGGTGCTCACTGCGCCGGTGATCAACGCTTGCGAATTGATCGCCTTCCAATCAGCAAATTGCACCGGAGCACCAAAGCTCGACACGGTACTGATATGGGCATCGCGGCCAATTTCGCGAAACAACCCGGTGCCGGTAAGATCGTCGGCAATCACCCGGCTGATGTTCTCCGAATGCGCCATCGCGTCCGAGCTTTCGGGCACAAAATTGGGCACCGCATAGGGCATCGGCTCGACCACACCGCTATCAAGCGTCAGGCGTAGCGGCTCTTGGGCCGAGGCCATGAAAGGGGTCAGCATCAGCGCCAAAGCCAGCACCATGTGTGCAAAGCCAGATAATCCCAAGCGGATATGCATGATCGTCCCTCCTTGGGAACTGCTCTGTCGGTCGTGGCCGGGTCTATGCCCGGTTGTCCGCACCTTAACCAAACTTTTACCGGTAACAAACACTCTTGCGCGGCCCAATTGGCGGGGAATTGCGCACGTCATCACTCAGCGCAGTCGCATCTGCGACGGATCAAAGGTCATTTCGACCCGTTTCCAATGGTCATATTTTTCCACCGGAAGGTCGTAACCGGTGTTCTGACAGCGCAAAACCGCACGGCGTGCCGATTGGAAGGCTGCCTCAAGCGCGCCACCGCTGCCGCCTTGGGATGAAATCATTTGTAACGTGCTGGGCACAACTTTGCCGTCGCGATCAAGCTCGAACCCGACGGTCACGGTGACATTGGCCGACTGTGACCCAACATCAACGACCCAACAGGCCTCAACCGCCAGCTTCAGCCCCTCTTTTTCACCGCGTGTCATTGGCGGGCCCGATGGGGCCTCATCATCGCTGCCCCCGGCTAGGGCTTCGGCCAAGGCTGCGTTCAAGGCATCATCGGCGCTTGGCGTTGCCGGGCTTGGCTCCGCTTCGGCCGCGGGCGCGGGTGCTGCGGCTGCAACACTTTGAGGGCGCGCCTGTGGGCGCAAGGATTTTGTCACCGCGCCCGAGGGTTTTTCGGCCTCGGTCACGATCTCGGTTGTGGCTTCCTCTGGCGCTGTGGCCTCTTGGCTGTCTTCGACCACATCCGGGCTCTCGGCATCGGGCGCGGCGGCGCGCTGGGTTTCCTCGGCGACAACGGTATCAGGCTCTGGCGGCGCAACAGGTTCCGGGGCCACGCGCGGGGCCGGACGCGGTTTTGGGCGCAAAGAACGCGTCGGGGCGGCCGAACTTGGCAAAGGCGCGGGTTCCGGTGCCGGCGGCACATCAGGCTCAGGTTCCGGCGGGATCAAAACCGGCGGCGTATCGACGACCTCGGCCGGGGTTGGCGGCGTGGGCACAACCGGCAACGGCTCGGGCGCAGGTTGTTCCGGCACCGGCTGTGGCTCGGGCTGTGGCGTCGGCTCGGGATCGGGTCGCGGCGTTGGCCGAACTGGTTCCGGCTCTGGCTCGGGTGGCGGCGCGGGTTGGTCTGGGGCTGGCTGTGGGGCATCGGGGGCCGGGCCGCTTGGGTTCGGCTGGGTCAGCGCGGCAAACTCAGCCTCGGAAATCACCGACACATTGGCGACCTCCATCTCTGGTGGGGCCGACTGAAACAGCCCCCCAAACAGCAACCATCCGATTGCCAGGGCATGTGCCCCACCTGATATATAAAGCCCACGTTGCACGTCAGCGCCCTTAATTATCTGGGCCGTTCAAGGCCGGGCCACCCACATCGGTCACCAAACCGATTGAGGAAAACCCACCTGCATTCAACGCCCCCATGATCTGGGCGACGTCTTCGTAAGGCACCACGCCGTCGGCGCGCAGGTACACCCGGTCATCGCTGCGCTCTGCCGCAATGGCACGCAGGCGCGGGATGAGATCTTCGCGACTGATTTCGGTGCTTTGGATCAGCACAGTGCCATCGGCGGCAATCGAAACGGTCAGCGGCTCTTCGGTTTCCTGAGGCAAAGCTTGGGCGGCGGTCTTGGGCAATTCCACCGGCACACCCACGGTCAATAGCGGCGCCGCAACCATAAAGATGATCAGCAACACCAACATGACGTCCACAAAGGGCGTGACGTTGATTTCGGACATCGGCGCGGCTTTACCCCGACGCCCGCGTCTGCGACGGCTCCCGCCACCACCACCGTTTTTCATGACACCCGCGCCCATGGCTTAGGAATCCAACTGGCGGCTAAGGATGGTCGAAAACTCGTCAGCAAAGCTTTCGTAGCCCGCGATAATGCGGTCACTATCCGCCGATAGCTTGTTGTAAAACACAACCGCCGGGATCGCGGCCATAAGACCAAGACCGGTCGCCAAAAGCGCCTCGGCAATGCCCGGTGCCACAACCACAAGCGATGTGTTCTGTTGTTGGGCGATTTCGATAAAAGCGTTCATGATGCCAAACACCGTGCCGAATAGACCAACGAACGGCGCGGTCGACCCAACGGTCGCCAAAACCGGCAACCCTTTTTGCAAGGCCTCCGCTTCTTTTTGAATGGTTACATCCATGGATCGGTCAATCCGGCTTTGGGCATTGGCGATCAAACCACCATCATCGCGATGGCTCCGGCGCCATTCCATCATACCGGCGGCAAAGACCCGTTCGGCCCGGCCTTTCGGTTCAACCCCGATCTGATCGAACAACTCGTCCAGCGGCTCACCGGACCAAAACGCCTTGTCGAAACTATCGGCTTCCTTGCGGGCCTTGCGATAAGACATCAGCTTGTCGAAAATGATCGCCCACGACCAAACCGAGGCGATGATCAACATCAGCATAACCAGTTTGACGGTAAGTGTGGCGCGCGCGAATAGACCCCACATGGAGAAGTCGATCTCCTGCGCCAGGGCAAGCGTTTCTGCTTCCATGAACCTGCTCTTTTTTCCTGTCGGCCCTTTAAAACTTTGCGTTTCTGGGCTCTGATTAACAGCACTGTTAGCGTATTTGCAGGGGAAAGGCTACTGTCTGCGCGTCAAATCGCGCATTTCCGTCATGACCGGCAATTCCCCGCCAGAGAATACCGTCAACACGTCTTCTTTTCACAAATATCTCGGGGTGAAGTGTCCGTCGGCCAAGGGGGGCGTCGCAATTGCCGCTCGGAGGAATGGCGCAACATCGCCCCCCCTCAAAATCCGTGCACGGATTTTGCCCGCCCGCAGAAGGCAATGCGATCAACTATATGTACCGATTAATGTACCGATTTGCGCAATTGCTTAGGAAGCCGCGTCGGTTGCCCCTCAAGCGTCATACAAACCGCCGTCACCTCGGCGCGAAACACCACTTCACCTTCGCGCAACACCTCTTGGCCCATGACCAATCGCACGCCGCCCATGCTGCGCACGTCGGTTTGCACAATCAGCTCGTCATCATACTTGGCCGCAGATAGGTAATCGGCCTCAATACGGCGCACCACAAACACGATGCCCTCTTCACGCATCGTGTTTTGATCAAGCCCCATAACCTTGACCCAATCCGAGCGCGCGCGCTCGATAAATTTCAGGTAGTTGGCGTGGTAAACGATCCCGGCCATATCGGTGTCTTCGTAATAGACGCGAACAGAAAAGCGGTGGGTCATGATGTGGCTCCGGTTTGGTCGACCAACCCATTGCAAATCAGAGCTGTAGGCGCAACTGCAGGCCGCATTTCTGCAAAGGTTTTGGTATCCTACGAAATCCCTGACGCGTCTCGTCAGCGCAGGCACCATTTTGACAGAACTGCGAACGCCTAACACAAAGGATTAGTCTGACTTGGTAGAACTTATGTTCAATAAGTGACGCTATTCTGACAGCTGGTCAACGATAGCGCATGTCCAAGACGGCTATTCCAACAAAGATCACGCCTCCAACCACAAAAGCGTATGCAAAGAATTTGAACAACCCACCCAGAGACTGAAAATACGCTTTAGTATATCTTGCCAAGAAATCCATTTCATCTCCATATCCTCTGCTCGCCGGATTAAGGTCATGTATTGGCGCCCTGTCGATTTGGGGGTCAGTTCAGCCCCATTCGGAATGGCCCGGATACAAAGTGAGTAAATTTGATTACTTTCAACCGCCATTTACCACACCTCTTGTGATTTTGCCGCCTTAAGGGCAAGAGTTGTGCCAACCAACGCCCGGATCATATACCATGAATTTTGACCTCGCCTCGCAACCTCAATTCGTCCAGAATATGGTCGAATATGCCATGCAGTCGTGGGATTTTGCCAAAGGTTGGCTGCTCTCCCCGGCGGCGTGGTCGCAGTTCGGTCTTTTGATGGCCGCCTTTGGCGCGGCTTGGTTCCTATCCAAACGCCTGCAACCGCTTTTGGAAAAATTCCTAACTCCGGAAGCGGGTAAAACCTCAATCCTTGCGACGATCCGTCGGTTTTTCCTGATCTTCGTACCGCTGCTTTTGCCGCTGTTGGCATGGGCCTTTACCGGCATCGGCGAACAAATGACCCGCGCGCTGTTTGGCTCTGGCGCGGTGATCGCCTTTGGCAAACGCGTCTTCCTATTCCTTGCCGCGCGCATTCTGGTCAATGAGATCATCCAAGACGGTTTGTTGCGGGTGCTGGGCAAGTTCATCTTGCTGCCGATCATGGCGCTCTACACCCTTGGTTTACTCGATGACGCCACCGCCCGCC
>NZ_JBZXVN010000038.1:0-16939 GCF_058892305.1 Pelagimonas sp. | reverse complement strand
TGGAGGCGAGTACCGGAATCGAACCGGTGTACACGGATTTGCAATCCGCTGCGTAACCACTCCGCCAACTCGCCAGAGTGGAGGACTGATTAGGAGGTTGGGCGAATGGCGTCAAGCGCATACCTGTGAAAAAATGCCTAGGGAAACAAAAATTGGTCACGCTGACGCATATCGCAATATTGAACGACCTCGGTCATTGCCGACTGTGTGCAGATGTGGCAATACATAGGGCAAGTATCTGAACGAAAGAGTTTAGTGCATGACAGATTTTGCCACCCGCCGCCGCATGATGGTTGATACACAGGTTCGTCCCTCGGATGTGACCGAGTTCCCCATTATTGAATCCATGCTCACCGTGCCGCGTGAGATTTTTGTTCCCGGAGAGAAGGTCGAAGCGGCCTATGCCGGCGACCATGTCGAGCTTTGGCCCGGCCGGCATCTTTTGGATGCGCGGTTGTTTGCCAAAATGCTTGAATGTCTCGACCTTGGAAATGATGACCTTGTGCTCGATATCGGGGTTGGTCTGGGCTACTCCTCTGCGGTGATTGCGCGCATCGCAGAAGCGGTTGTGGCGGTTGAAGACGACGAAGACCAAGTCGCCGAAGCACAAGGTTTATTGACGGAAAACCATTCTGACAATGTGATCTTGCACGCCGGTCCCTTGGCCGAAGGTGCGGCTGAGCATGGCCCCTATGATGTTATCATCGTTGAAGGGGGTGTCGAAGCTTTGCCCGATGCGATTGTGGGGCAACTGAAGGAAGGTGGGCGCATTGCGTGCATTTTCGTTGAGAATGCCCTTGGAACCGTTAAAGTTGGACATAAATGGGATGGTAGCATCGCGTGGCGTCATGCATTCAACGGTATCGCCCCTGTGCTGCAAGGCTTTGAAAAAGAAACGGCGTTCGCTCTTTAGGATAAAGGGCTGAAACGGGGGCAGAATGACATTTAGTGTTCGACGGTTTTTTGTAGGGAGCGCTGCGGCGCTCGCTGTTTCGGTTGCGGGTGCGGCTCCTGTCTGGGCCGAAAGCTTGGCGGATGCGCTTATCGGGGCGTATAAACATAGCGGCCTGATCGAGCAAAACCGAGCCGTCTTGCGCGCCGCAGACGAGGATGTCGCGCAAGCAATTGCAGGTCTGAGACCGGTGGTGTCTTGGGCAAGTAGCATGTCGCGTGATTTTGCTTCGCAACGATCATTTAATAACCTTGCGAACGCCTATGTCGTCGGCGGCAATGCCACAAACCAAGTCAGCTTGAACCTTGTCGCGGAAATCACTCTCTATGCTGGCGGTGCGAATCGCTTAAAGATTTCAGCTGCCAAAGAGGCTGTGTTGGCCACACGAGCGGGGCTGGTTTCTGTTGAGCAACAGGTGCTGCTGCGTGCCGTCAACGCCTTCATGGAAGTGGAGCGTGCCAAGGAGATCGTGGCCCTGAGGATCAATGGTGTCCGTGTCTTCAAGCAAGAAGTACGCGCCGCACGCGATCGTTTTGAGGTTGGTGAAGTCACCAGAACGGATGTTGCACTCGCAGAAGCGAGCCTTGCACAGGGCGAATCCGCTTTGGCGTCGGCGCGTGGTCAATTGGTCGCCGCCGAGGAAGAGTATAGGGCCGCCGTCGGGCGCAAACCGGGCAACTTGGCGCGTCCAAAACGAGACCCGAAATTGCCAGCCTCGGTGGATTCGGCCAAAGCACAAGCCGTTCGTATCCATCCTGATATGATCACGGTTCAGCATCAGGTCGCGGCGAATGAAATTGCCATTCAAATCGCCGAAGCGTCAATGAAGCCGACTGTGTCCCTTGAGGGACGGTTGGGGGTAACCGAAGATTTTGATAATCCGAACTACACTCATGGTGGCTCAATCAGCTTGAATGCGGGTGGTGCTATTTATCAGGGCGGAAAGCTACGCTCGGTTGTGCGACAAGCGCGCGCCAATCGAGATGCGTCGCGAGGGAATCTCCACGTCGTACGGCACTCGGTTCAGCAAAATGTCGGCAATGCTTTTGTACAGCGCTCCGTTGCCAAGGCGAGCCGACAAGCCTTTGAATCTCAGGTGCGCGCCGCGACGGTTGCGTTCCGTGGTGTACGTGAAGAAGCCAAGCTTGGGGCACGGACAACTCTGGATGTTTTGGACGCCGAACAGAATTTGACGGACGCGCGCGCCAATCTCATTTCAGCCCAGGTTGATGAAACCATTGCAGCCTATGCAATCTTGGCCTCGATCGGGCTTTTGACGTCGGACACGCTCCAGCTGAACGTACCAAAATATGATCCGGCGGCGTATTACAATCTGGTCAAGGATGCTCCCTCAGCGGTAAGTAAACAGGGCCGTGATTTGGACCGTGTCTTGCGTGCTCTGGGAAAAGAGTAACTTTTTCAGCATCTGTTGTCTGAATCAGGTCGTGAGGCTACACTCTGGCCTGAGGCAAGAGTGGTACAAAGAATGACCGATCCTGTAACGAATGTTGAAATTGAGGATGTCCTTTCCTCTATTCGTCGGCTGGTGTCTGACGATGCGCGCGTGATCAAACCGCAGTCTGCAGCTGTAAAACAGCCTGATAGGTTGGTTTTAACGCCTGCATTGCGTGTGAGCGGCGAAGACGTGGACACGGGGCCAATCCTGTCCGAGGTCGAAACCATCAGCCCCGCTCCTGAGGTTGTTGAAGCCGTCGAATCACAAGAGGACGAGAGTGCTCCGATTCTGTTGACAGACCTTGCGCCCTTGGTCGAAGAGGCGACTCCCGATCCGGAAGGCGCGGAAAATACGGACGATTTTGCACAAAGTGACATTGATGATGTGTCTTTTGAGCACGCCGCCGATGTGATCGAGGCCGTTGAAACCAGCGTTCGGGATGAAACAGAAGACACGGATGTGCCTGAGCCAGGTGGCGAAGATGAGCTCATTTTCTCACAGGATGCCCGCCTTGAAGAGCCAGAAACTGCTGATCTAGAAAAGCGAGTTGAAGCTGAAACGGATGGCGTTGAGGATCTGACCTCCCATTTGTTGAGCCAACTGGTTGAGGATGAGGTAGAGAAGGCGCTGGATGAATTTGATGCCGCTGCCGATTTGGATACCGAGAGCCAAAACCGTGCCGACGTCGATGACCCGATAAATGATGATGGCGAAGACGGTGACGAACAGGATGAGGCCATAGAGACTCTGGTTCAAAACGATGACGTCGTTATCGCTCCGACGGAGGACGAGATTGGCGGCGAGCCGGTTGGAGAAGAAAGCCTAGAGAGTAAAATCGCGGCGCTGGAAGAATTGATCGGGAGAGGTCACGAAGAAGAGTGGGAGCCAGAGCAGTCAGACCCCGAAGCTCCGGTTTTTCAGCGATCTTCGGATGTCTTAGAGTGGCAGGATCATCTTCCAAATACCTCTGAGACAGCGGACGAGACAATTGTCGTTTCTGAAACTGCTGATCAACCTATAAGTGAAACGGCCGACACAGATGAAACGGAGGCCGTCGCCGGGGCCGGTGATGCGCTGACAATAGATGAAGATACACTGCGTGGATTGGTGTCGGAGATTGTACGCCAAGAATTGCAAGGTGCATTGGGTGAACGGATTACCCGTAACGTGCGCAAATTGGTGCGCCGTGAAATCCATCGTGTTCTGATGAGTCAGGATTTCGATTAACCATCGTGTTTTGCCAAGCCTTGCATGGTCTTCGCAAAATTATCCTACTTAAAAACAAAAAAACGCGCCCTAAAAGGGCGCGTTTTTTTTATCAGTCTGACTCGCAACTATGCGGCTTCAGCCTGTTGTGCCGCATTGCGACGTTCGCTCTCTTCACGCGATAGCGCAACAGAGGTGCGGACACCTTTGGACACAAAATCCATCAAACCAGAAACAACACGTTCGTTCGGATCAATACCTGCACAAGACAGCACTTCGCGACCATCGCGCGAGCGTGCCCAACGGGCGATTTGTTCCGGACCATTGCCGTATTTCTTGTCGTCAGCGATTGCGTCGTCTAGGGCAGCAAGCACCACAGCTGCGAACAGCTTGCGAGCACGGTTTCCCTGCTCTGCATTAAACGCGGTGCCGTCAACGAAATCTCTCATATCTCGACCTATAATTATTGCTCTTGTCTTTTTCGGCGTGAGGGCGGTTATGACCTATTCAAACCGATTCGGATACCCCGCAAATGCATAGCACCCATACCGTTAACGCATAGCTTAAACGTGTTGACTACGACATATCGTTGCCTTGCTTTGCGGTGACCTGCCAGATATAGGATGCGTCAAACTTCCTTCAACCTTTTGTCAAGGTTTTGTCACATGCCAAAGATCAACGGAAACGAGATCCGCCCCGGAAACGTGCTTGAGCACAACAACGCCCTTTGGGCAGCTGTTAAGGTCGACCATGTCAAACCCGGCAAGGGCGGTGCCTTTGCTCAGGTCGAGCTGCGCAACCTGCGCAACGGCTCTAAGCTGAACGAACGCTTCCGCAGCGCCGACAAGGTGGAAAAAGTCCGCCTTGAGCAAAAGGACATGCAGTTCCTTTACGAAGACGACGGTCAGCTGATCTTTATGGACACTGAAACCTACGATCAGGTTCAGATTGCAGCGGCTATTCTTGGCGAGCGTCGTCCGTTTCTACAGGACGGCATGACCATCGTTGTGGAGTTCCACGAGGAAGAAGCGCTAAGCGCGACCGTACCTCAGAAAGTCACCTGTGTGATCGAAGAGACCGAGCCGGTTGTCAAAGGCCAAACGGCGGCGAATAGCTTTAAGCCCGCGCTGTTGGACAACGGAGTGCGTGTCTCTGTGCCACCGTTTGTGGGGCAGGGCGAAGCGATTGTGGTCAACACCGAGACCATGGAATATTCCGAGCGCGCCTGACCTCGGGGCCCGCGCGCATATCCCCCGAATTGCCGGGGGTTTAGAATTGACTTAAAAGCCTCCGGCGCAAGCTTAGGAGGCTTTTTTGATGCTTGTTGTGAACCCACCCTTGCACGATGTGCTGCCCCTGTTTCGGGCGTTACACAATTTCCACGTGTGCCTGTCGCCGTTCAAATACCATGCCGAAGGCAGCGACGCCGACTACCTATCGCATCTGCAAACGCTCGCGGACCATGGAGCCATCACCTATGCGATTGATGCGGGCTGGGGCCTGGTCGCCTATCTTCTTGCACTACCAGAGGATGTCCAAACCGACGGCCTTAGGTGGGGTGGTCGACGGATGAAAATCGACCACCTCTACATTGCCCCTACCCATCGTGGCCAACGGTTAGGTCATCGTTTGGTTGACGCCATGGAAACGGATATGCGGGCGAAAGGGATCACCAATTGGGTGGTGACACAGGACGCCACAAACCAAGGTGCAAAACCGTTTTACCATGCGGTTGGGGCCGTCGATCAGTATTTGGTTTTGCGCAAAACCCTGTGATCGACGGGCCACAGAAACCGTAGTTTAGCCGCTGTAGGTTACCGTTGCGGTCTCTGCGCTCATATCACCGGTCGCGCGGTCAAATCGGAGATAGGCGATGGCCTGATTGCCCGATTGTGTAAACAAAGTGCCGGCGGTTTTGTCGCCGGCTTTGATCTCGGTCCCGACCGGGGCGCTTCCTGAAATACCGACCGTTGCCAAGCCTTTGCGCAACTCGGTCTTGTGCTTCATTCTGGCGGTCACCTCTTGCCCGACATAACACCCCTTTTTGTAGTCAACGCCGTTCAAACGCTCAAAACCCGCCTCAAGAATAAAAGTGTCGGGTGTAAGCTCAACTCCGGTTTGCGGAACACAAGCCGCGACGCGCAGGGCGTCCCAATCCACATCCTGATCCGGTTGCCCATGATAACCACGCCAACCCAAGGAGGCATGGCGCGGATCGGCAAAAGCCCCCTCTGGTGTTTCGCCAACGCCACGGGTCACGGTCATGTCAGTCTCTGCAATGCTCACATCCGAACGCAGTTTATACATGCCAAGCACCTGCGCGAGGGCGGCGGCCAGATCCTCCTGCACGTCAATCAGAACATCGTCGCCGACCGGCACCAAAAAGAAATCGGCGCGGTATTTACCCTGTGGCGTCAAAAGCGCTGTATAGACGATCCCATCTGCGAGACGGTCCACATCGTTTGTGACCAAGCCTTGCAAAAAATGCGTCACGTCACTGCCGCTCAGCCGCAGCACTTTGCGTGTCTCGTTGCTCATCACCGTTTCCTTCTGTTCGTGATTGCCATATAGGCCGAGAAACCCCAAACGAACAGGCCCCATGCGCGCTCCGATCTCTGTCATCATCCCAACTCTGAACGCAGCCGATGCCTTGCCGCTCTGTTTGGCGGCATTGGGCGAGGGGTTGCAGGCCGGGTTGATCCGCGAATTGGTGGTGTCGGATGGTGGGTCATCTGATGCAACGATCAAGATTGCCGAGGGCGCCGGAGGTGTGGTTGTCAAAGGACCGGCCTCGCGTGGGGGGCAGTTAAAGCGAGGCGCAGATGCCGCGCAAGGCGAGTGGTTGTTCTTCTTACATGCGGACACGGTCTTGTCCGAAGGCTGGAGCGGTCCGGTTTCACATGCGCTATCAAAACCCGGCGGGTATCACGCCCAATTGCGGTTTGATGCAACGGGGTTTGCCCCACGTTTTGTGGCGGCATGGGCCAATTTGCGGTCACGCCGCTTTGGGCTGCCCTATGGCGATCAGGGTCTGATGATTGATCGCGAAACCTATGACGGTGTCGGTGGATTTCGAGATATGCCGTTGATGGAAGACGTCGAAATGGCGCGGGCTTTGCGCGGTAAGCTTGCTGAGCTGCCGATCCAAGCGGTCACCTCTGCGAAAAAATACCAAAATCAAGGCTGGATCAAACGCGGTTCACGCAACTTGATGACCCTAGCACGGCATTTGTCAGGAACCGATTCCGAGACGCTTGCCCAAGCCTACCGGCGCTAGATTACGTTCGGTCGAATTGCAGGCGGCACAACTCGGCATAGGCTCCGCCTTTGCCCATCAATGCTTCGTGTGTGCCTTCTTCGACAACGCGCCCCTGATCCATCACCACAATCTTGTCGGCGTTACGCACGGTTGACAGGCGGTGGGCAATGACAAGCGTTGTCCGCCCGATTGCCAGCCTATCAAGCGCGGCTTGGACCTTGGCTTCGGACTGCACATCAAGCGCGCTGGTGGCCTCATCAAGCAACAAGATCGGCGTGTCGCGCAAGAGCGCGCGAGCAATGGCGACCCGCTGGCGTTGCCCACCCGATAGGTTCGAGCCACGCGGTCCAACGGCGGTGTCCAACCCGTCTTCGAGGCGGGGCAGGAAATCGGTGATAAAGGCCGCTTCAAGCGCTGCTTGAAGGTGTTCTTCACTCACCTCGCGATCAAGAACGATGTTTTCGCGGAGCGTTTCGTCGAACAACATGGCGTCTTGGCTGACGACCGAAATCATGCTGCGCAGGTCATGTGACGTCATCGTCGACGGGGCAATTCCGCCGATGAGAACCTCACCAGAGGCGGGATCGACCAAACGGGTCAACAGGTTGAACACGGTTGATTTACCGGCCCCAGAGGCCCCAACCAAAGCCGTTGTTTTCCCGGCCTCGGCGTCAAAGCTTAGACCGCGCAAGATTTTCGCATCGCCGTAATTGAGTGCCACGTCGTGCATGACAATGCCGGGGGTGCCCGTCGGGGCAGGGGTGGGGTGCGCCGAGTCCAAGAGGTTGGACGGCGTTTCAAGCATCGCCTTGACGCGTTCGATCCCGGCGGCGGCCATTTGCCAAGCCCCGCTCACGGCACCCAACCGGCGCAGGGGTTCAAACATCATGCCAATGGCGGTGAAAAAGGTCATGAACTCGCCGACCGTCTTTTCACCGGCAAGGATTTCGCTCCCGGCCATATAAAGAATGCCAAAAAAACCGAGCCCAGACATCACATCAATCAGAGTCGGCAAGGAGGCCTGACCCGCGGCGGCGCGCACTTCGGTTTTGACGCGTTGATGCTGAAGCTTGGTAAAGTTTTTGGACTGGTGTTTTTCAAGCTGGTTCAATTTGACCGGCAAAATACCATGAAAGACTTCGTTCAGGCGGGTGGATTGATCCGCTGCGATCTGACGAACACGGCGCGAATTTTTGCGCACAAAGCGCTGCAAAAACGCGGTTGGCCCGATCATCAACGGCACGCCAACTAGGGCGACAAGGGTCCAGACCCAATCGGTCCAAAAGGCCACAGCCAAGAGCGCAATAAATGTCACCGCATCGCGGCCCGCGCCCGTGACCAGCGTTTTCCAAACCTTGGCAATCGCGCCGACATCACCTTCGACGCGTTGGATAAGTTGGCCGGGGCCATGCAGGCTATGAAAATCCACGTCCAACGTCATTAAATGGGCAAGCATATCACTGCGGATATCGGCCATGGATTGTTGTGACGCCCAGGTCAAAATGACCTTATGCGCAAGGCTAACCAAGCCGCGTGCCACAAATATCCCAAGCACAGCCAAACCGACCCAAAGCAGCGCGTCTTGTTTGGCACCAAGGAAAACATCATCAAACAGCGGCTGCATCATGACGCTGAAACTGGCCGTAAGCCCGCCTTCGAGCATCATGAAAAACAAGGCAACGGCGAGAAACCACACATAGCGGCGCAGATAGCCGTGCCACAGCCATTTGAACAAAACCCAAGACGATGTGTGCTCGTCTTCGCTCATACCAAAAGCTCGGCGGCAATGTCGGCTTCGGTGCGCCGGGCGTCCCACGCGCGCTGAATGGGTTTGGCGTCATATTCGGTGCGGATCCAATCCTCGAACCCAATGGGGCCAATCTCTTGTCGGGCCTCAAAGATACGCAAGATGTAATCCTGAACGCCTGTCTTGGTGAAATCGAGGTGGATGTATTTTAGGCTCAGCTGCTTTTTGGCGTCTTCGATAGACGCGCCTTCAAAGATCAACACATACAACGCCGAAACAAAACCGGCGCGATCCGCACCCGATTTGCAGTGAAACATCATCGGGCGTTCAGCGGCGCGCAGGGCATCAATCACCGCAATGATACGGCGGCGCGGCGCGGCTTCGCGGGCCCATAGTTTGGCATTCACCAAAGTTAACCCAAGCTCATCACAGCTTTCTTTTTCAAAGAGATAGTACGAATACTTGTCTTCGCCACGTAGGTTGATCACGGTTTTGATCCCCATACCGGCATATGTCTTGAACCGGGCGTGGGTCGGTTGGTTCGAGCGCCAGACATTCGGTGCGATCTGGTAAAAGTTGGTCCAAAGGACCCGCAAAAACGCGTGATCAAACACATGATAATGAAGCCGGGACCACCGGCGCGCAGACGGATCGGTGATGTCTTTGCCAAAGGAACGGCGCAAGCGGCGTTCGGCATCGTCAAGTTTGGTCCAGAGTTTCGCCAGCATGCGATGTCCTTTTGGTTCAAGGGCGCGGTTTAAGGGGTCTGGCGGCGGCTGGCAAGCATGCGCGCTATTGACCATGCGGTTCGCCGCGATACTCTGGCGTCAAATCACCCCGGATCACTTAACCTGTAACTGGGGATTTTCAGGAGAATATCAAATGTCACTCGCCAATGGGCGCCTTCATATGGCCCTGCCGGGCCCCTCTGTTATGCCGGATGCTGTGTTGCAGGCCATGCAACGTCCTGCGCCTGATATTTATGCACCCGAGTTGAATGAGCTAACCCAAGGGTTGATCCGGGACTTGCGGTATGTGGCGCAAACAGACGGCCATGCGGCGATCTATATTGCCAATGGTCATGGGGCTTGGGAGGCGGCGCTGAGCAATTGCATCGCACCTGGCGAGACGGTTCTGGTGCCGACCACCGGGATTTTTGGCCATGGCTGGGCCGAAATGGCCCGCAGCATTGGGGCCGAGGTTGAGGTTTTGGAGCATGGCCGCACCACGCCGATTGATCCAGATCGGGTGCGCCAAGCCTTGTTGGCGGACGGCGGGCAAAAGATCAAAGCCGTTTTGGCGGTGCATACCGATACCTCAACCTCTGTGCGGAGCGACATTGCCGCCCTGCGCAAAGTTCTGGATGAGGTCGGGCATCCGGCCTTGTTGATGGCGGATTGTGTGGCGTCCTTGGGATGCGAAGAGATGCGCATGGATGCCTGGGGCGTCGATGTTTTGGTATCGGCTAGCCAAAAAGGCCTTATGGTGCCGCCCGGCCTTGGCTTTGTCTGGTTCAATGATCGCGCCGCGGCGGTTCGGGCCGCTATGCCACGTGTATCTGGCTATTGGGATTGGGTCCCACGGGTCGAGCCGGAGATTTTCTATCAGTATTTTGGGGGTACTGCGCCAACCCATCACCTTTGGGCCCTGCGTGTAGCTTTGGACATGATCCGCGCCGAAACCATCGAAGGCGTCTGGGCGCGGCATCGTTCCTTGGCGCGCGCGATTTGGGCCGCCGTTGATCATTGGGGGGCACCGATGGCGTTGAACGTCGCCAATCCGGCGCATCGGTCCTGTGCAGTCACTGCCGTTCGGATCAGCCCGCCAGACGGGGACCGCTTGCGCGCGTGGTGTAGCGCCAATGCGGGCGTAACCCTTGGGATCGGGCTCGGCATGGGCGATGAGAATGATCCAACCGCATCAGGTGTGTTTCGCTTTGGACATATGGGGCATCTGAACGCCACAATGGTTTTGGGCATGTTGGGCAGTGTCGAAGCCGGGCTACATGCTTTGGGCATTTCACACCAAACCGGCGGCGTCACGGCCGCCGCGCGTCAGATTGGCACCGAGGTTGGCTAACCCTTGTCGTCGTCGGGGCGGTCAACCCCGGCGGAACGGCGGCGTTGCGCAAACTCGTAACGTGTAATCAGATGGTTGCCGATGGCCCCGGCAATCATCACAGCGCCAATTCCAAATGTCGACCACACCACCAGTAAAAGCCAAAACAGGTTGACGAAAACCAGTGTCAGGTTGGCCGTTCGATAGGAAACGGGGGTTTGAGGATCTGAATCGTGCATTTGTCCGGCTCCTTTTGCAGCGGGGTGCAGATTGTCCGGCCCCGGAATGGAGACGGCCCAAGTGTAGCACAAAGCGGGGCAATTTGCCCTAGCTTCGTGCATAGCTGTCAATTTTCGGTAAATTCCCGCCGGTTTGGCGCGCCGCTTAGCCGGCGTTGCGCGCCGCGTCCAAGGCCACAGGCAATGCTGCTGCGAAGGCCTGCATATCCTGAGGGCGTCCCGCACTGATGCGGATACAGCGATCTTGTGGGGCCACAAATGGCATCCGTACAAACACACCTTGGGCAATCAATGAGGCCAACACCGCGCGCGCGAAATCCCCATCGCGTCCGCAATCCACCGCGACAAAGTTGGTGGCCGAGGGCAGCGCAGTCAAGCCGTTCTGTGCCGCAATCCGGCCAATTTCGGCCTTGCCCTCATCAACATTGGCCACGGTCTTGGCCAACCAATCCGCATCCTCCAGCGCGGCCAAAGCCCCGGCCTGTGCAGCCCGATTCATGCCGAAATGGTTGCGAATTTTGTCAAAGGCGCGGATCAATGCCGGGTCAGCGATGCCATAGCCCACACGGGCACCCGCCATGCCGTAACCCTTTGAAAAGGTGCGAAACCGAATGACCCGCGGGTCATCAAAGGCGATGTTGGCAGCGGTGCCCTTGGGGGCAAATTCGATATAGGCCTCGTCCAAAATCAGCACACACCCCTCGGGGATGCGATCAAGCGCCGCCTCGATTTCTGCACCCTCGACCCAAGTGCCCATCGGGTTATCGGGGTTGGCAAAATAAACCAGCTTGGCATCAACCTCGGCGGCCTTGTCCAAAAGCGCGGCGAGGTCTTCGTGATCGTCGCGATAGGGCAATTTGTGCAACACGCCACCAAAGCCCGCCACATGGTAATTGAACGTTGGATAAGCCCCATCCGAGGTCACAACGGCGTCGCCCTGTTCAATCAGCAACCGCGTCAGATAGCCAAGCAAGCCATCAATCCCTTCGCCAACGATGAGGTTTTCCGGCACACAGCCAATCTTTGCGGCCAATGCATTGCGCAGATCAAAGTTTGTTGGATCGGCGTATTTCCAGATGTCTGCCGCCCCGTTTTGCAGCGCGGCAATTGCCTTGGGCGAGGGGCCAAAGACGTTTTCATTGGCCCCCAAACGTGCGTCGAACTCTGCGCCACGGGCGCGTTCCTGCACTTCGGGGCCGACAAAAGGCACGGTTTCGGGCAAAGAGGCGATCAGCGAGGGGTAGCGAGGTCCAGTCATGGGCGCATATTGGACAATGCGCGGCCTGAGGCAAGAGGGTTATTTGAGGAACTTGCGCCGTGCGTCGCGGGCAATCTCATAACGCATCTGCAAATCTGCGAGTTTGGCCATCAGTTGCTTTTTGTCGGCGTCATCCGTGGCGGCCTGCCAATTCGCACGGGCATGATCCAGACGCGCCTTGAGCCCGATTTCTTCGGGAAGCGCTCCAGCTTCGGCCATGATCCGATAGCCAACGGCATCTGCGGCGTCAATCAACGCATCACCGGGGCGATTGGCAAGCGGCTTGCCTTCACCCGCGAGGCCAGAAAGCTTGCCTTCGGCCAGGGCTTTGCGTTCTTGCGCTTCGGTAAGACGACGAAATTTTGACATAGGGGAAAACTAGCACATATCCGCCTGAAATACGAGAGAAAGCCGCTGTTCGCTTGACGCATGACACAGGATTTGGTCTGGCGGTTCAGAGCACAGAGATGAGGCCGAAGATGCCCAGTGGAACATCGCAAGGACCAGCGCGACAGCCCGCGCCGTTTGCACCCTATGAATGGATGATCGCCTGGCGCTATCTGCGCGCCAAACGCGCCGAGGGCGGCGTGAGCGTGATGACGTGGATTAGCTTGATTGGCATCACTTTGGCGGTGTTTGCCCTGATCGCAACCTTGGCGGTGCGCTCTGGATTCCGGGCGGAGTTTGTTGACACGATCCTCGGGAGCAACGCCCATCTGACCGTCTATCATATGCAACGTGTCGATGAATTCGGCCGGACCACGCGCACCTTGCCGGACTACGCCAGCATGGCCGCAGCAGTGCGTCAGGTGCCCGGTGTCACCCGTGTTGCACCTTTGGTCAAGGGGCAGGTCATGGCAAATGTGCCGGGTTCAAACGCCGGGGTTGAGGTGTTTGGGATCAAGGCCGAAGACATCGCGCAAATCCCACGCGTGGCCAACCCAGAGACCGGGCGCGGTGATCTGGCCCGGTTTGGCGAGGGCGTGGCCATAGGCTCGGGGGTTGCTTTGACCTTGGGCGTCGGCGTCGGGGACACGATCAAACTGATCTCGCCAAACGGGGTGAAAACGGCCTTTGGCACTAGCCCGAGGGTCAAGGCCTATGAGGTGGTCTATATCTTCACCGCTGGGCGCTATGATATTGATAAGACGCGCGTCTATATGCCCTTTGCGGAGGCGCAGCTTTATTTCAATCGTGATGCAGTGGCCGATGAACTTGAGGTGATTGTGGCCGAGCCAGAGAAGGTCGAAAACCTGTCAAATGCGGTTGCTCAGGCGGCCGGGACCGGGACGCTTATCTGGACATGGCAGGACGCGTCCGGTGGGTTTCTGGATGCGCTTGAGATCGAGGACAACGTGATGTTTGTCATTCTCTCGGTGCTGGTGTTGATTGCGACGATGAATATCGTGTCGGGTCTGATTATGCTGGTCAAAAACAAGGGGCGTGACATCGGGATTTTACGCACCATGGGGCTTACCGAAGGGGCGGTGATGCGCGTGTTTTTTATCTGCGGGTCGTTCACTGGGATTATTGGCACGGCGCTTGGGGTGATTTTGGGCTGTTTGTTTGCGCTCTATATCGACCCGATTTTCGCCTTTGTGAATTACCTGGCGGGCGGCGGTGTTTGGGATCCCTCAATCCGAGGTATATACGCTTTGCCGGCGAAATTGCAGTTAAGTGATGTACTTTCTGCGGTGTCTTTGTCGCTCGGCTTGTCCTTCGTCGTGACGATTTTCCCAGCGCGCCGAGCCGCGCGGATGAACCCGGTGGAGGCCTTGCGCTATGAGTGAGGTTCGCGCAAAAAACGCGTGCACGCGTTTTGCAAATTCCGTGCACGGAATTTGGATGCGCCCGTTGCGCGGGGAGGGGCCAAATGTCTGAAACTGTTTTGCAATTGACGGGTATCGAGAAGGTTTACAACCGCGGTGCTCCCAACGAAGTACATGTGTTGCGCGGTGCGGATTTGACGGTAAAACGCGGGGAAGTTGTGGCTCTCGTTGCGCCTTCTGGGGCCGGGAAATCGACATTGCTGCATATCGCCGGATTGCTTGATACCCCAGATGCCGGGACCGTGGATATCGCCGGTCAGGCGATGCAAGGGCGGTCGGATCGGAAACGGACGGCGATGCGCCGCTCTGAGGTGGGGTTTGTTTACCAATTCCACCATCTGCTTCCCGAGTTCACAGCGTTGGAAAACATTGCGCTCCCACAGTTGGCAAATGGTGTCGGGCGCGGGGCTGCTGATGCGCGCGCGCTTGAGCTTCTGGACAGTGTGGGCATTCAGGACCGCGCCAGCCATCGCCCCGGCGCATTGTCGGGGGGGGAACAACAGCGCGTCGCCTTTTGCCGGGCCATGGCGAACACGCCGAAATTGCTTTTGGCGGATGAGCCGACCGGCAACCTTGATCCTGAAACTTCGGACCGGGTATTCGGGGCTTTGATGCGCCTTGTGCGGGAGACTGGCCTATCGGCTTTGGTGGCGACCCATAACCTTGAACTGGCCGACCAAATGGATCGCCGCATCCGTTTGGATGGCGGATATTTGCGTCAGGATTGAGACGGCGCGTTCAGGCGCGCTGGGTGATCCAGACGCCGAGAACCATAACCGAAATCCCAGCGGCGCGGGTTAGGTTAAGGGCCGTGACCTGAGCTCCAAAGAGGCCGAAATGGTCGATGGCTGCCGCGCTTATGAGCTGACCAAGAAGGACAAAAAATACTGCGTTTCCAATACCAAAGTGCGGCGCAACAAAAGTGATGGACAGGACGTAAAAGGCGATCAATACGCCACCAAGAAAGAGATGTTTCGGAGCTTCAGTCGCCGCAGCTAACGACGGCCTCCCAGCCAGAATCCAGACCAAAGCCGTGGACAACATCGCCACGCAAAACAGGATCATCGCCGCGGAAACTGGAGAGCCCAACCGGGTGCCAAGGGCGGCGTTGAGGGCGGCAAGAACCGGGATGCCAATCCCAGCAGCGAGCATTAACAAAGCATAGTGTGGCATGGGCTACTTTCTTAACATGTTTTCTAATAAACCAACACGTTGCGGCCCCAAAGTCGAGAAAATAGTGACGTGTGAGGATGCTTGTGCCTGATGCAAGTCATGTTGTTGCCAGCCGAAACACCGTAAGATAACGGGCAATAAGAAACGCGAGGGAGCAACAAGATGTTCAAGACGGGATTGACCGTGGTCACAGTGATGGCGTCGGGGCTTGCTGGATGTGCCGGTTCAGGCGATGACCCAATCGACAAAGGCCAAACGATTTACGAGAGTTTTTGTGTCAGCTGCCACGGTCCAAGTGGTCAGGGCAACGGCCCGATTGCCGATCAATTACCCTCACCGCCAGCGGATTTGAGGATGCTAAGAGCCTCGAATGATGGTGTTTTTCCAGCAGAACGTGTGATGACCCAAGTCTATGGCTATCCCGGACGCTACCATCAGGGGATGATGCCGGAATTCGGCCCGGTTCTAAATGGACCCATGGTCGAATGGACATCGCCACAGGGGGAAACAGTGTTGACACCGCAGCCCTTATTGGAGCTTGTTACCTATCTGAAAACACTGCAGGAGTGAGAGATATGCTGAGGACTTTCAGTGGCTTGATCGGGTGTCTGGCCCTGGTGGCTTGTGTTGAAGCGGAAATGCCGCAAGCCTCTGATGGCAAAGCCCTTTTCATGGAAAACTGTGCCGCGTGTCACGGGGCGAATGGCAAAGGCAAGGGGCCAATGGCGGGCGACATGACACCGGCCCCCAAAGATCTCACAGGTATTCAAGCACGAAACGGAGGAAAATTCCCTGAATCCAAAGTGTTATCGAGCATTGATGGCTATGCGCGATCCGATCCTGCAGGGCCGGGAATGCCGGAGTTTGGCGGACTTTTGGAAGGGGATTTGATCCCCTATGACAGCGGCGATGGGATCGAGACCCCAACGCCACGTAAGTTGTTGGCATTGCTGTCTTATATTGAAAGCATCCAAGCGGAACGCTAGTTCGCAAGTCGCCACCCTTCACAGGATTGGCGGCAATGGGTAAAGGCGGCGCGCGCGGGGTAATGGACCGCGCGCCGTTTGCGCAACAAGGCAATCGGTACAAAAACCGTCGATTTTCGGGGGGATTGCTGCCCGGATCTGGGGCCCCAGATGACGGCTCAGATCACGACTTTGATGGCAATCCGTCCGATTCCACCCGCTTTTGGGGGAGATTGCCAATGCGGTGGACGGATTGGCGGCGCGCCCCCCCATGGCAATTGGTTAACTGCCGTTAAGGGCGGTTAATGCGTGGGCCGTAGCGGGCAAAGTCCGCTTTGTTACCAGCATCGTCTTTAGTTTTGATTAGGAGTGATCCGGTATCATTTTGCCTCGGAGTGCGCCCGCCCGCTTGCCACCGGTCGACGTTCTTTTGTGCAAAGGAAATCGTGATTGAAACGCCTAACGGAACATGACTTTTCTGCCATCCTTGATGCCGTAGACATGTCCGTTATCGTTTTGGAGGTCGGTGACGACAAGGTGCCGCGCTATATCGCGATGAACGAACAGTCTCGGGGCGTCACCAAGCTTTTCAAAGAGGAATGGCATGGCAAGACTGCCTTGGAAATCTTTGGCGGATCCACAGGCGAACGGGCTTTGGCGCTTCATATGGGGGTGGTACAATCGGAGCAGGCGGCCACCTACGAAATTGATTTGCCCGCTATCCAAAAGACCCGACATATTCGCACCTCGATGAAACCGGTGTTCAACAGGGCGGGAAAACTGACGCATCTTGTTGG
>NZ_JBZXVN010000037.1:0-52071 GCF_058892305.1 Pelagimonas sp. | reverse complement strand
TTCCCGTCCCGTCAGGGTGTGTTTGACGCGGTCCGTGGTGTGTCCTTTAGCCTTGGGCGCGAACGTCTTGGCATTGTCGGGGAAAGCGGGTCGGGTAAATCCATGACCGGCCGCGCCATTCTTCGGCTGATCCGCTCCCCCGGCATTGTTGAGGCCGATTACGTCAATCTGCATGGCGAGGATTTGCTCGCCAAATCGGAAAAGGACATGCGGGCCGTCCGCGGGCAAAAAATCTCGATGGTGATGCAAGACCCCAAGTTTTCGCTAAACCCAGTGACAACCATTGGGGATCAGATCATCGAAGCCTATCGCCTTCATAACAACGCCTCCAAATCCGACGCCTATGCCAAATCAATCGAAATGCTCAATGCCGTCTCGATCCGTGATCCGGAACGGGTGATGCGGGCCTATCCGCATGAAATGTCCGGGGGCATGGGCCAGCGGATCATGATCGCCATGATGCTGATCCCCAACCCTGAAATCCTGATTGCGGATGAACCGACCTCGGCCCTTGATGTGTCGGTTCAACGGCAGGTCCTTGATATCATGGATAAACTGGTTCGCGAACGTGGCATGGGCCTGATCTTCATTAGCCATGACCTTAACCTTGTCGCCGACTTCTGTGACCGGGTTTTGATCATGTATGCCGGTCGTATTGTTGAGGTTTGCGAGGCCGATAAGTTGCACGAGGCAAAACACCCCTATACCCGTGGATTGCTCAACTCCCTACCGCGGCTCGACGCACCGCGCGACCGGCTCGAGGTCTTGCAACGTGATCCGGACTGGGCAACCGCCCCAAGCGTGAGTGGCCGCACATGACCATGCTCAACATCAAAAACCTCAACGTCTGGTTTGGAACCGCACGTGATCGCGTCGATGCGGTCAAGGATGCCGGTTTCTCGGTCGCCAAGGGCGAAAGCTTTGGCTTGGTCGGCGAAAGCGGGTCGGGCAAATCCACCATCCTACGCGCCATCACCGGGCTTGCCCCAACGTGGTCCGGCGATATCACCGTCAATGGCGACCGCATTGATCAAAAGCGCCCGAAAAGCTTTTTCAAAACGGTCCAGATGGTCTTTCAAGACCCCTATGCCTCGCTCCATCCGCGCCATTCCGTGGATCAGGTCCTTGGCGAAACCCTGCATTTGCACGGGTTTAAAGACATCGACAACCGCGTTGTCACTTTGTTGGACGATGTTGGGTTGGGTCAGAAATTTCGCTTTCGCTATCCGCATCAATTGTCCGGTGGGCAGCGCCAACGCGTTGCGATCGCCCGCGCCCTCGCCCCGGAACCGACGCTCTTGTTGTTGGATGAACCGACCTCGGCGCTTGATGTGTCGGTACAGGCGGAAATTCTCAACCTGCTGACCGATCTGCGGGCCGAACACGGGCTGACCTATCTCATGGTGTCCCATGATCTGTCGGTTGTCGGGCATATGTGTGATCGGTTGGCGGTGATGCGCGGCGGTGAAATTGTCGAGGTCATGACAACAGACACCCTGCGCGCCAATCAAGCGCAACACCCCTATTCCCAAAGCCTGCTTGAGGCATCAATCTAGGAAACGAGGCCCGTCCCAAAACCGGACGGGCCTCCCCCACTTTAACGATCTAGTGACACCAACCCCTCGGGGAGGTTTTGATAGCTAACGGGGCGTAGGAACCGCCGGATTGCCAATGTGCCAACCGACGTCGCGCCGAAATTGGTTGAGGCGGGGTATGGCCCGCCATGCACCATAGCCTCGCTCACCTCGACCCCGGTTGGGAAGCCGTTGACCAATACCCGACCGGCCTTGCGCTCCAACACCGGCAACAAGGTCTTGGCCGCTGGGGTATCATCATCGTCCATCTGCAAGGTGCAGGTCAGCTGCCCTTCGAGCGATTTTGCGACGGCCAAAACCTCGGCATCATCTTGGGCAACAACCACAAGGCCCAGCGGCCCAAAGACCTCATGCGACAAGACTTCGTTTGCAAGAAACGCCTGCGCAGTTGTTTTGAACAAGTTCGGACCGGCCGCCCGTGGTTTGGTCGGCGATGTCAGCACCGCCTCTACTTCCCCTGCCCCAGCGAATTTGGCCTGCCCAGCGTCATAGGCCTGGGCTATTCCTGCCGTGAGCATAGGTTGCTCGCCGGTCTGCTCAAGCGCCTTGGCGGCTGTTGCAACAAACTGATCGGCGGCCTCACCTGCTTTGACCACGGAAATACCCGGATTGGTACAGAACTGCCCTGCCCCCATGGTGAGTGACACGGCCCAACCATTGGCAATATCATCCCCACGCGAGGCCATGGCCTGATCCAGCAAGAACATCGGATTGACTGACCCCAGTTCTCCGAAAAACGGGATGGGTTCGGAGCGTTGGGCGCATAGATCAAACAGCGCGCGACCGCCGCGCAAACTGCCGGTAAAGCCGACGGCTTTTATCAACGGATGCTGAACCAACGCTTGCCCTACGGGCAACCCACCGTCTTGAACAAGGCTAAAGACACCGGCGTGTAACCCACATTTCTGTACTGCCTTGTCAATAGCTTGGGCGACAATCTCGGCTGTGCCGGGATGGGCCGGATGTCCTTTGACAACCACGGGACAACCCGCCGCCAAAGCCGCCGCTGTATCGCCACCCGCAGTTGAAAAGGCCAAAGGAAAGTTCGAGGCCCCGAACACCGCAACCGGACCAATCGGGCGCTGGACCATTTGAATATCCGGGCGCGGCAGCGGCGCGCGATCTGGCAGGGCCACATCATGACGACGGTCTAGGTATTCCCCCGCTTCGATGTGATCCGCAAAGAGCCGCAGCTGGCCGGTTGTCCGCCCGCGCTCACCGTTCAAGCGCGCCTCTGGCAGGCCGGTTTCCTTGGTGCCAATCTCGGTGAGCTCAGCACCGAGCGCCTCGATTTCATCGGCAATGCTTCGCAGGAAAGTGGCGCGTTCACTGCGGCTGGAATAGCCATAGCTCCAGAACGCATCCTCGGCTGCCTGGCACGCACGATCCACAAGATCAACCGTCCCGGCGCTAAACGTATCTGCGGTTCCGATCACAGGGGCGTTGGCAAATGTGCCTTCGCCGCTGATCCATTCGCCAGCAATCAGATGTGTGCCCTTGAGCATGGTTTTTTCCCCAACTTACAGCAGCCCACGAGCCGCGAGATTTCGCATTAAATGACTAACGCCAAAGCGCCATTCCGGGCAAGTGGTTGACAGCTCAACAGTATTTTTCAAACAACCAAGATCGGGTGATGAGATATCAACTTGGTCGCCGATTTTATGTGTAAAGCCGCCCCCCGGCGTGTCACGGTCTTGCGTTGGCGCAAATAGCGTTCCCAGATAAAGCATGAAGCCATCTGGATATTGATGGTGCCGGCCAATGGTTTGACGCACCAAATCCGTGGGATCCCGGCTGATTTCAGCCATTGAGGACTCCCCGTTCAAAACAAACCCATCCGCCCCGGTCACTTTCAAAGTCAACTCAGCCCGGCGCACGTCATCCAATGTGAAATCATCATCGAAAAGCCGGATCATCGGACCGATGGCCGCCGAAGCGTTGTTGTCCTTGGCTTTAGATAGCAACAAGGCCGACCGTCCTTCGACATCCCGCAAGTTCACATCATTGCCAAGCGTCGCGCCGACAATGCGGCCGGTGCTTGAAACTGCTAAAACCACCTCTGGTTCTGGGTTGTTCCAAGACGACATCGGGTGCAACCCAACCTGCGCCCCCGGCCCCATGGCCGACAGGGTTTGCGCCTTGGAAAACACTTCGGCATCGGGGCCAATTCCAACCTCTAGGTACTGGCTCCAAAGCCCTTCTTCGATGAGGGCAGATTTGACACCCTCGGCGTCTTTGGACCCCGGCTCAATGTTGGACAGGCTCATGCCTATACGTTCACCAATTCGGGCCCGAATGTCTTGTGCTTTGTCCGGGTCACCGGCGGCTTGTTCCTCGATAACCCGCTCGACCATCGACCCGGCGAAGGTAACACCGCACGCTTTGATCGCTTGTAAATCACAGGGTGCTATCAGGTGGACATTGGATGCTGAAACGTCATTTTGGAAAATCGTCTCAACAGAGCCAAGGTTGGTACCGGGCGCGTTGGTCACATAGCCAACTGGATCGGCCATTTCGCAAATATCGCGCACCAACGGCGCGTCCTTGCTTGAAATGTCCCAGACATGGCCTTTGCGCACTGTGACAACACACGGCCCATTGGCCTCCGGATTCCAGACACGCCCAACAAGGCAGCCTGAAGCTGGAATTATTGACATACGTCCCCCCAAAGCCCGGTTTTAGTGCTCTGCACATGTATCCGGTTTATGCTTTCTCTCTCCATTCAGAGAATGGATATAGCAAAACAGGGAAATGGTATACCAAAATAAACGTCACGAGCTGCGCCGCCCAGATCCATGCCAAAGGCGGCGCAGCAGAATGTTAATTACACGGTGCCGCCCAATGAGCCTTCGAGAGCGACAAGCTCTTGACCACCGGCCATCAAATCCTGAAGCTCTTCAGGCGTGATCTGACCACGCTGCGCGGTGCCAAGCGTTTTGCCGCGATTGAGAACCGTAAATCTATCACCGACCGCCATAGCGTGACGGACGTTATGTGTGATAAACACCACGGCGATGCCTTGTTTGCGCACCTTATCAATCGTGGCAAGAACATTGGCGGTTTGGCGCACCCCAAGCGCCGAGGTGGGTTCATCCAAGATCAAGACCTTGGCCCCGAAATGCACCGCGCGGGCGATTGCAACCGTCTGACGTTCACCACCCGAGAGGGTCCCGACCGCCTGATCCGGTCCACGCAAGTTGATGCCCATTTTACGCATCTCTTCCATGGTGACCTTGTTGGCATAATCATGGTCAAAAAAGCTGAGCGGCCCAACTTTTTTCTCCGGCTCGTTGCCCATGAAAAAGTTGCGGCTAACCGACATCAGCGGGATCATCGCCAAATGTTGGTGCACCGTCGCGATACCCGCAGAAATGGCATCTCGCGGATCGTTAAAGTACATGGGCTGTCCTTCGAACTCAATCTCACCAGCCGTGGGTTTGTGGACCCCTGACATGGTTTTGATAAAAGTCGACTTGCCCGCGCCGTTGTCACCAAGCAAACAGTGGCATTCCCCAGGGAACACATCGACCGATACCCCGGCCAAGGCAATCACGCTTCCGAAATGCTTTTCGATGTTTTTCATCTGGATGATCGGGGCTTTTTCCGGGTTCATATCAACGCTCCCCTGTGATAATGCGACGAATATAGGTGTTCAAAATGACCGCTCCGAGCAGGATCACACCCAAGAAGACGCGGAAGAGCGAGCTTTCGACGCCAGCGAAGAAGAGACCTTGTTGCACAACACCAAAGATCAATGCCCCAAGCGCGGCCCCTAAAACGGACCCATAGCCACCGGTTAAAAGCGCGCCCCCGATGACCACCGCAATGATTGCTTCAAACTCCTTGAGCAACCCGCGATCCGCACCAGCAGATCCAAACTCCATCACCTGACAGACCGCAAAAACCGTGGCGCAAAAGGCGGTGAACATGAACATCAGGATTTTGACCTTATTGACCGGAACACCAGAGTTGCGCGCCGCTTCGGCATCGCCACCCGACGCAAAAATCCAATTCCCGAACTTGGTTTTGGTCAATAGGATATGGCCAAAGATCACCAACACAATGGCCCACACGATGAGCATTGGCAGCCCGTCGACAATCGGCTGACCTTTGCGGCTGCCGCGTTCAAACACCGCAATGAGCCCGGCCTCGCCGAGCCATTCGAACAGCCCGCCAAAAATCTTGCCACCAAAGACAGGCGCAAGCCAATCGCCTTCGGCCACGTCTTTGATGCCGCCAATGATGGTTTTGCGTTCGATGGTTTGGGGAAGGAAAATCGTGAAACCGCGCAAGATGAACAAAAAGGCAAGCGTCACAATAAAGCTAGGCAACCCAGTTCGCACCACGATCCAACCGTTCAAGGCTCCGATGGCCGTGCACAAGACAAAGGTCACAAGGATTGCGATCCAAACGGGCCACGCCAAAGTCACACTGAAAATAGCGATCATCATTCCGGCAAAACCGATCATCGAGCCGACCGACAGGTCAAATTCACCCGCGATCATCAAAAGGCAGGCACCGACGGCGATTATCATGAATTGGGCGGACACAATCGACCAGTTCATCGTGCCTTGGGCGTTGAACATTCCGCTGTCGTGCGCAAACAGCAAAAAGAAGGTAAAGACCGCAACCGTGCCGACCATACCGCCCAGTTCCGGGCGGATCAGCGCCTTGCGCAGAGGAGAAATCTCCTTGATCCGTTCATCAGTTACAGATGTAGATTGAGCCGTCTCGCCCATGAGCGCGCCCCTTTTTAAATTCAGAATGTGACGTGAATACAGTTAGAAAACGGGCGTCCAACATGGGACGCCCGAAGGAAAGGAATTACCGGTATTCGCCAGCGAATTCTTCGATTTTTTCAAGGCCATCTGCGGTTACGAAACCGGGGCCCGAGTTGATGTTATTGCCGGGCAAAACACCGTAGCGATGGTAGTTTGCCATCACAACAACCGGCATATAGGCCTGAAGCATTGGCTGTTGGTCGATGCCCCACTGGATCACACCGGATTTGATGCCTTTGACAATTTCACCACCCAAGTCGAAAGTGCCGAAATAGATGTCACCGGCCATACCGTTTTCTTCCAGAGCCAAGAGAGTTGGATCGGCAGAGGTTGGGCCAAGCGTCAAAACGGCATCTGTTTCTGGATTGGCGGAGAGATACGCCATAACGCGATTTTTGATTTCGGCAGGGTCTTGGCCCGCGTCAATCATTTGGCTGCCAAGCTCGATGCCCAAACCATCAGCAAACCCTTGGCAACGCTCCTGGCTAGACGGCTGAACGATGTAGTGGTTAACGCACAAGAAGCTACCGATGCCGTCGCCTTTGGCGCGCAGACCTGCCGCATAACCCGCATCATATTCAGGCTGGCCAACATACATCAAAGCGCCAACTTCGCGCGCTTGATCGGGGGATCCTGTGTTCATGATGATCACATCGACGCCACTATCGACGGCCGCCATGATCGGTCCCTTGAGGATATCGTAATCTGCCAAGGTTGTGATGATACCGTTGGGACCAGAGGCCGCCGCTTGGTCGATGATCCGGGCCATATCGGCCAAATCACCGGTCGGCGGGTTGCGATACTCTACCTCAACATTCACATGTTCGCCGGCCAAAGCGATGCCGTTTTTGATTGTGTTCCACCAGCTGTCGCTATCTGGCGCATGGCTGACTAGGATGTATTTTTCACCCTCCGCCGTGGCCGTGGTCGCCGCCAATAATGGGGCCGATACCATCGCGGTTGCCAGCATCAGTTTCTTGAATAAAGACGTCATATTTTCCTCCCAGAAATCACCTTGTTCAGGTGCAAGAGCCGTTTCTCTCCGCCTCTCCGACTCAAGTTAAACCATAGGTCGACCCATTTTGCAACCGGTTGCAAAACCGGGCGGCAGATTTTTGAGTGCGATTGGAGGGAAAGCAAGGTAAACAAGCAAAAATAAGCAATAGAAAGACGCTCCTTATGGCCGTGACATTGAAAGAGGTTGCAGAAAAAGCGGGGGTTTCCCGCTCTGCCGTGTCACGGACCTTTACCGATGGCGCATCCGTTTCCGAAAAAATGCGCCGGAAAGTAGAGAAAGCAGCACAGGAGTTGGGCTACAGCCCCAATGCTTTGGCCTCGTCTTTGACGACGGGGCGCACCAAGTTGATTGGCCTTGTCTCCAACAACTTTCACAACCCGATTTTCCTTCAGGTTTTCGACCTGTTCACACGTGGCCTGCAAGACCGTGGCTTGCGCCCCCTGCTGGTCAACCTAACGGACGAAACCGACCCCGAGACATCGGTGCGCATGCTGCGCCAGTATTCGGTTGATGGCGTGGTGGTCGCGTCCTCGACCCTATCACCGGGGTTTGCCAAGGCGTTTCGCGATGCCGGTGTCCCTGTTGTTCACAGCTTTGGGCGCTACTCGGCGGCACCACAGGTTCATGTTGTCGGGATCGACAACGTTGAATGCGGGCGCATGGCCGCTAGAACACTGGTCGCTCGCGGTTACAAAAACGTTGCGTTCTTAGGCGGACCGGAAAGCGCGACATCAACCCAAGATCGCTACACCGGTTTCATGTCGGAAATGGCCGCGTACACCGGTGTGAAAACCACCTACTCCTTTGCCACGGCCTACAGTTTTGATGCCGGGCGGCGAGAGATGCTGCGCCTCTTGAAAGCCGAACCAGCAGAGGCTTATTTCTGTGGCGATGACGTGCTCTCAATTGGCGTCCTATCAGCGTTAAAAGACAGCGGCATGAATGTCCCCGAAGATGTCGGCGTTATCGGGTTGAATGACATGGAAATGGCGCGTTGGGAAAGCATCGACCTAACAACAATCCATCAGCCAATCCGCCAAATCATCACCTCGACCATCGAACTGATGGTTGCGATGCTGGACGAACCGGATCGCTATCCAGAGGTGCGAATATTCCCGTGTTCGGTGGTCGAACGGGGCACATTGCGCCCCGCTCCTTAGGGTCTGGACCCTATTTCTTAGCGAAAGATCGACGGCCGCGCGTCCATCCATTTGCCCTCTGCCTCAGCCGAGGCAACCGCCGTGTGTACGGCCGCCATTGACCGCACACCATCCGCGGCATTTGGCAATCCGTCACGGGTTTCGCCGGAAATCGCATCGGCCAGATCGCAATAGATGTTCGCCACAGCGAGAGGAAACCCCTCGGGATGCGCGATGGACACGCGGCTTAGGCGCTGCGCATCTTCGTGAAGCCCGCCTTCGCCCTTTTCAATGATCTGCGTGCGGCCGCCAACCGGAGTATAAATCAACTGGTTCGGCTGTTCCGATGCCCAGCGAAGCCCGCCCGTTTCACCAAACACCTGAATATCAAACCCATGTTGGCGCCCGATCGCCACGGATGACGTCCAAAGCCGACCAACCGTGCCTTTGGCCATGCGGAAATTGACCATCGCGTCGTCTTCCAACTCTCGGCTCGAAATCGTCGAGGCGAAATCCGCAGAGAGGGTTTCCACCTCATCATCGGCAATGAATCCAGCCATATGAAGCGCATGAATCCCGCAATCGGCGAACTGTCCGGACACCCCAGCCATCGCCGGATCATAGCGCCAACGCACCCGCGGATTGTCGGCATCGGTCGCGTCGCCGTGGTGGCCGTGGCTAAAGTTGGTCACGACCAACCGCACCTTGCCAAGCTCACCATTGCGCACCATTGCGCGGGCCTGCCGCACCATCGGGTAGGCGCTATAACAGTAGTTAACGGCACAGATTTTCCCCGACTTCTCTGCGACTTTGACGATCTCTTCGCCTTCGTCCACCGTCATGGTCATCGGCTTTTCACAGAGCACGTTGAACCCGGCCTCAAGAAAGGATTTGGTGATTTCGAAATGCGTGGAATTTGGCGTTGCCACCGTGACAAGATCAATCCGGTCATCGCGGCCCTTTTCCCCTGCCAACATCTCTTGCCAATCGCCATAGGCCCGGTCCGCAGCCACCCCAAGGCGTTGCGCGTATTCGCGCCCGACATCAGGACGATGATCAAGCGCCCCCGCCGTCATTTCAAAGCGGCCATCGGCCAAAGCACCGAGACGATGGGCTGGGCCGATCTGGCTGCCTTCGCCGCCACCGATCATACCCCATTTCAATTTGGTCATGGTGATGTCTCCCTAAACCTTAAAAGCCGATGCTTTGTAGATATTCACGGTTAAAACGGCTGTCTTCCATTGGTGTCACGTCAAGATTGGGGTCACAATCCTGTTCAACTGTACACCAGCCTTCAAAACCGGCCTCCAAAAGCACCTGACGCACCGCAGGAAAATCAACATCCCCCTGCCCCAATTTGCAAAAGATGCCCTGACCGCAAGCGTCATAAAACCCGGTCCGATTGGCAATGACATCCGCCTTCACTTTGGGGTCGATATCTTTGAAATGCATATAGGAAATGCGATTGATGTGTTTCTTCATAAACGCCACCGGATCAAAGCCAGCATAGGAATGGTGGCCGGTGTCAAAACAAATCTTGAGGATGTTTTCGTCCACTTCATCCAACAACCGCTCTAGCTCGGGTTCGAAATCCAAGAAGCCCGCCGCATGGGCATGAATGCCAACGGTGAGCCCATATTCTTCGGCCCCAATACGGGCGGATTCCGCGATGCGCCCTCGATAGGCGGCCCATTCCCCGGCATCCATTTGCTCTGCCTCACTGACGCGACCCGCAGTCGGGGCCCGGCGCGGCGAAATGGAATCGATCAACACCAAATGTTGAGCCCCATGCGCTTTGAGCGCCTTGGCAGTGCGATGGGTGGCGTCAAGAACGTCATCCCATGCATCCGGGTCATGATAGGCCCGGAAAACCACGCCACCGATCAGCTCGAGATCATGTTCAGCAAGGGCCTCACCCAGCTCGGCCGGGTCTTCTGGCATATAGCCAACCGGGCCCAGTTCGATGCCTTTGTACCCTGCCTCTGCACAGTCTTTCAGCACCGATTTCCAGGCGGGATTGCGCGGGTCCTGTGCGAACTCCACGCCCCAGGAACAGGGTGCATTACCTATTTTGATTGTCATCTTGGGCGTCTCCGATGCTCAAAACGTTGCGATGTCTTGCCATGTGCCATGCGTATGAGACGCACGCGCTGCGGCGATGATTTGATTGACCTCATGACCATCCCGGAAGGTTGGCCAGATGTTGGTTTTGGTCTCAATGGCACGCAAAAAATCGCGCGCCTCGATGATGATTTGATCTTGGTAGCCGGTGCCATGACCCGGCCCAAGGCAAAAGGGCTCATAATCCGGATGCGCAGGACCGGTTAGGATTTTGGTGAACCCCTGCGTGGCCTCGGGGCCTTCGCGCCGATAAAGCCAAAGCGCGTTTTGGTCTTCTTGATCAAAGCGGATCGCGCCCTTGGTGCCTGTAACCTCATAAGCATAGCCCATTTTGCGACCGGTTGCGACACGGCTAAAGAACATCTGCCCCATGGCCCCATTTTCAAACCGCACCATCATTTGCGCGTGATCGTCATTGGTAACGGTGCCACCGGGGCGCGTTGCATGAACCGTTTCGATCTCGGCCATCACCCGTGTCATCGGCCCCATCAGCGCCAAGGCTCCGTTGATCATATGCGGTGCCAAATCGCCCATGGTCCCATTGGCATCACCGCTGGTTCTCCAGGTGGCCGGGGCCTTGGGATCGGCTAGAAAATCCTCGGTATGTTCGCCGCGGAACATGGTGATGTCCCCAATGGCCCCGTCCGAAATCAGCTGGCGGGCAAATTGGCTTGCCGGGGTGCGGATGTAGTTAAATCCGATCATATTGATGCATTTATGCGCCTCTGCGGCCTGCATCATCGCGGCGCTGTCTTCGTTCGATGCCCCCAGAGGTTTTTCGCAAAACACCGGCTTGCCAAGCGCAAAGGCCGCCTCGGCGATGGCCCTATGGGTTTCCTGTGGCGAGGCAATCACAACCGCCTCGACCTTCGGATCAGAGACCAGAATTTGCCAATCGCCAGTCCCACGGGCAAAGCCATAGGCGGCGCGGTATCGCTCTGCGCTCGCCTCACTTGACGCACAGATCATCTCAAGCCGGGGGCGCAATCCGGTGTTGAACACCGCCCCCACCGCAGACATGGCAACCGAATGGGCCTTGCCCATATAGCCGCCACCTATGATTCCGACGCCGATTTCCGTCATCTTGACCTCGCCATTTTGAAATTCGCTTTGCAATTTCTTGCAACCGGTTGCAAAATCAGTATCGTGAGATTCGAAATCTCGCAAGCTGCATTCGGCATTGCGCCGAAATTTCCCAAAGGGGTCGCGCTGACATGACATCGACAACAGACACCATTCGCCTAACGACGGCGCAGGCGATTATTCGCTGGCTTTCCAATCAGTTCATTGAGATTGATGGCACGGAAATGCGCCTGTGCGGTGGCGGATTTGGCATATTTGGCCACGGCAATGTGACCTGCTTGGGCGAGGCCCTATACAACGTCCAAGACGCGCTACCGCTCTATCGTGGTCAAAACGAACAAAGCATGGGATTCGCCGCAGCGGGCTATGCCAAACAGTGGTTGCGCCAACGTTTTATGTTCTGCACCGCCAGCGCCGGACCGGGCACGTCCAACCTTGTAACCAGCGCCGCCTTGGCCCATGCCAACCGCCTTCCTATGTTGCTTTTGTGCGGGGATACCTATGCGACCCGCCTGCCCGATCCCGTCTTGCAGCAGATGGAGAATTTCAATGACCCGACCTTTGGGGTCAATGACGCATTCAAACCCGTTGTGCGCTATTGGGATCGCATCACCCATCCGGCACAAGTCATCCAATCCCTGCCCGCCGCGATCGCAACCCTGCTAGATCCCGGCGATTGTGGCCCGGCATTCATTGGCTTGCCTCAGGATGTGCAAGGCTGGACCTATGATTACCCGGCAGTGTTCTTTGAGAAAAAGCTACACCGCATTCGCCGCGTCACCCCAGATGCCGATGAAATCGCTGACGCCGCCGCGTTGCTCAAATCCGCCAAGCGCCCAATGATCATCGCCGGGGGCGGTGTTCAGTACTCGCGCGCCGTGGCCGAACTCACCGCATTCGCCGAAGCGCATCAGATACCGGTTGTCGAAACCATCGCCGGTCGGGCCAATTTGGTCAACGAGCACGCCTTAAACATCGGGCCTATTGGTGTCACCGGCTCGAACTCCGCCAATTCTATTGCCGAAAAAGCCGATGTGATTGTCGCAGTTGGCACCCGGTTACAGGATTTTACAACCGGATCTTGGACGGCATTTGCCCAAGATGCCCGGTTTATCTCGATCAATGCGGCGCGCCATGATGCGGGCAAGCACATGTCCTTGCCGGTTGTTGGGGATGCCAAGTTGGCGCTTAACGCCTTGGCCGCGGCTGTTTCTGGATATCAAACCCCGCAAGACTGGACCCAACTGGCCCAAGACGAACGCAAGTCGTGGGACGCCTATGTCGCGGAAAACGTCACGCCCGGCAATCGGCCCAATTCCTATGCTCAGGCCATCGGCGTGGTGAACGCCCTTTGTGACAAGCGTGATCGTGTGGTTGCCGCAGCTGGTGGTTTGCCCGCCGAAGTCACCGCCAATTGGCGCACATTGGACACCGGGACCGTTGATGTCGAATTCGGCTTTAGCTGTATGGGTTATGAAATCGCCGGGGCCTGGGGCGCCCGCATTGCCCAAGCCGAACAGGAACCAGACCGCGACACCATCACCTTTTGCGGTGACGGGTCCTATATGATGCTGAATTCCGATCTGTACTCTTCGGTTCTTAGCCAAAAGAAACTGATTGTGATGCTGCTCGACAATGGCGGCTTTGCCGTCATCAACAAGCTGCAAAACAATTCCGGGAATGAAAGCTTTAACAACCTGATTGCCGATTGCCCGACCGTAACCAACCCGTTTGCCGTGGATTTCGTGGCGCATGCGGCGTCAATGGGGGCCGTTTCCGAGCGTGCCGAAACCCCCGCCGACCTTGCCGAGGCGTTCAAACGCGCCAAAGCCAGCGACAAAACCTATGTCATCGTCATGGATGTCGATGCCTATGAAGGCTGGACCACCGAAGGCCACACATGGTGGGAATGCGGCACCCCTCATATCACCGAAAGCGACCGTGTCCGCGAGGCCCATATGGAGTGGGAACAGGGTCGCGCCAATCAACGGAGGGGTGTCTAATGCGCCGCTTTACCGCCCAAACCGCCACCCCCGATGACATTGTTCATGAGCTGTTGCATGGCGGTGGGGCCGTGGCGATTTCCGGCCTGTTTTCGCCAGAGGAGATCGCCGACGCCCGCGCCATCATCATGGAGCATTCCGAGGCAGAAACCCCCAAGGTCACACATTTTCAGGGCTCCGCCGAAGAAACCGGTCAGCTCAATCTGCAACGCCGGGTTTGGAATTTATTGGCCAAGGGCGACGTGTTTTCGCGTATGGCGGCGCATCCGGTTTTGATGGATATCCTGCGGGCCTTTCTTGGCACTGAATTCATCATGGGGTCGATTGCGGCCAACCGCATTTTGCCCGGTGGCCCCGGCCAAGAACCCCATGTCGACTATCCCTATTGGGATTTTCACAAACCCGAAACACACCCGGTTGGTTTTAACGGGTCCTTTCCGATGAATGCGCAGGTCTCCGTTCTCCTTGACCCTTTCACAAAAGAAAGCGGCGCCACCGGATACCTTCCCGGAAGCCAAAAAGAGCTGCGTTATCCCACCGCCGAGGACAAGTTTTTTGATCGCTGTGAGCAAATGCTCGGTGAGCCGGGCGATGTCGCGTTGTTTTATGGGGTGACTTGGCATTGCGCCATGCCCAACAAAGCCGATCATGATCGTAGTGCGGTGTTGATCCAATATCTGCCGAAATGGGTCAAACCCATGGAAGACATGCCAGCGGCGCTCCCCCAATCCTTTCTTGATCAAGCCAGCCCGGACATGCGCCAATTGCTCGGCCTGAATTACCCCTATCCAGAGGTTCTGGATGCCGCAAAAGCGGGCAATACAGAGGGCCGCACATGAACCTGATCGACGGCATTCGCCAAGGCAACTTCGCCGTCTTTGGACGCGCGGGCATGGACATGTTCGCCGACCCACCGGGCACCAAGGCCGAACACGCCGAAACCTTCAAAGCCGACTTGGGCGGTTCCTCGGCCAATATTTGCGCGGGCCTGTGCAAACTTGGCATGAAATCGGCGCTTGTCACCTCTGTATCCAACGATACGGTGGGGCGGTTTTGCACCAACAAGCTCAACGGATACGGTGTTGATACGCAATATATCCGGGTTCTGGATGGCGAATATCGCATTTCCCTCGCCGTTTATGAAAGCACGATGGATGACTTTCAGCTATGTATTTACCGCAACAACGCCGTGGATTTTCAGGTCACCAACGAAGACGTGGATCGGGTTGAGTATAGCAGTTTCGGCGCGCTGATAACCGCCGGAACGGTTTTTGCCGCCGAGCCCTCGCGCAGCTCAACTTTCAAGGCGTTTGAAAACGCGCGCGCCGCCGGCATTCCGGTGATTTTTGACATCGACTATCGCCCCTATAGCTGGCCCTCGGCCGAAGTGGCGGCGGACGTCCTGTCGCGCGCTGGCGAAGAAAGCGATCTGATTGTCGGCAATGACGAAGAGTTCGGATTTATGGCCGGTGGGATCGACAAAGGGTTGGACAAGGCCCGTGAACTGGCCGCCAAGGGCAAATTCATCATTTACAAAATGGGTCAAGAAGGGGCGATAACACTTTGGAACGGTGAAGAAATTCGCACCGGAATCTACCCGGCCGTTGCGGTAAAACCCAACGGGGCCGGTGACAGTTTCATGGCCGGTCTTTTGGCCGGTATCGCCGAAGGCCGCCCAATAAAAGAAGCGGTCCTACGTGGGTCTGCCTGCGCCTCGATTGTGGTCAGCAAGCCGGGCTGCGCCCCTTCCATGCCAACAACATCTCAGCTGGACGCGTTTCTTGCCACGCAGTCCGGTCCAACAGGATCTTAAAGGAAACGCTATGCACATTGCGCCGTTTGACAACCAAAACAAACCCATCGTTGATGCCGGGCACGATCTGGTGCCGCTGAATTACTTCAACATCGTCAAGCTGCGCAAAGGCGAGACCTTTGAATATGCGGTGCCGGGCTATGAAACCTGTGTGGTGCCCGCCACCGGAACTGTCGATGTCGAGGTTGACGGCGCATCTTATCCCGATCTCGGCCTGCGTACCGAAGACGTCTGGGATGGTGACCCCGAAGGGGTCTATGTGCCGGTGGGGGCCAAGGTGCGCATCACCTGTAAAACCGACGCCACCGAAACCTTTATCGCCGGGGCGAAATACGACAAGGTTCTCGAACCCTTTGACGTGCGCGCCGCCGATCTTGACACCGTACAATACGGGTCGGACGACACCAAAACCCACCGCAAAATCAAACACATCCTTGGCACAAAATACCATGACAAGGTCGGCCGTCTCTTGGTGTCCGAATTGTTCACCGTCGGCGAAGGCGGCTGGTCTGGGTTTCCAAGCCATAAACACGACACCGATCGTCTTCCCGATGAAACCCGGCACGACGAAACCTACAACTTTCGGTTCAAGCCCAACTACGGCTCGGGTGTTCAGATGTTGCAGCGCGAAGACAACAAACCCGGTGATGCCTATCACATCATGGATGGGTCCACGGTGATGATCGACAAAGGCTATCACCCCTGTGCGGTGCTTCCCGGATATCAAATGTATTATTTTACCATTCTGGGTGGGCTCACGCAGCGCAGTTTGAAGCAATATTTCCAACCCACACATGAGGCACAGCTGCATACGATACCGGGCATCATGGACATGGTGGCCAAATTCAAATGAGCCTTGTTACACTAGCAGACGTTCTGCAACCCGCTCTGAAAAATGGCCATGCAGTGGCCGGTTTGGTCACGCTTGGCTGGGAAGATATGCGGGCCTTTGTTGCCGCCGCCGAGGCCGAAAACTGCCCGGTGATCTTGCAAGCCGGGCCAAGTTGCCGGGCCCATACCCCACTGCCGGTTCTGGGAAAAATGTTCCGCCATTTGGCCGAAGCTGCCAGCGTGCCGGTGGTTGCCCATTTGGACCATGGCTACACCTCGGACGAATGCCGCGAAGCCATCGACAGCGGCTTTACCTCGGTGATGTTTGACGGATCACGCAAACCGCTTGCCGAGAATATTGCCGAAACCCGCGCCATTGTTGAGATGGCGCATTCTGCGGGTGTGTCCTGTGAGGGCGAGATTGGGTTTGTCGGCTATTCGGGTGGCGAAAACTCGGCCGGAACAGACCCCCAAGAGGCCGCGCAATTCGCCGTGGAAACCGGCGTCGATGCGATGGCCATTTCCGTCGGCAATGTTCATTTGCAACAACAAGATGGCGCCGGTCTCGACGAAGATCGCATTCGCGCCATTCAAGCCGTCACATCGGTTCCCTTGGTAATTCACGGCGGGTCGGGTGTTCCAACGGCCCAACGTACCGCTTTGGCGCGCGGGTCAAATATCTGCAAATTCAACATCGGAACCGAGCTGCGGATGGCCTTTGGTGCCGCCCTGCGCGAGGCGGTCACCGGCGACCCAGATCGCTTTGACCGGGTACAAATCTTAAGTGAAACGCACGATCCGGTGGTGAAAGCGGCCCGCCGTGTGCTTAGCGCATTCAAGGGGGCTTAAAATGCTGCGATTAGGAATACTTGGCTGTGGCCGGATTGGCGTTGTCCACGCGCGCTCGATCGGCCAAATCGACGGGGCAACGGTTGCCGCCGTGGCCGATGCCTTTGCCGAACCGGCCCAAGCTCTGGCCGCCCAATCGGGCGCTCAGGTCATGACGCCAGAAGCCTTGATTGCATCGGATGAGGTTGACGCGGTGGTGATCGGAACCCCGACCGATACGCATTATGATCTGATCCACAGCGCCGCCGCAGCGGGCAAAGCGATCTTGTGCGAAAAACCGGTTGATATGTCGGCGGATCGCATTCGCGATTGTGCCAAAGTTGTCGCCAAAGCCGGCGTGCCGTTTATGACCGCCTTCAACCGCCGATTTGATCCGAATTTTGCAAATGTGCAGGCCCGGATTGAGGCCGGTGAAATCGGCTCTGTTGAGTTGGTCAATATCCAATCTCGTGACCCCTCCCCACCTCCATTGTCTTATGTCCAAAGCTCGGGCGGGCTTTTTCGCGATATGATGATCCACGATTTGGACATGGCGCGGTTTTTACTCGGCGAAGACCCTGTTAGCCTCTTCGCGGTTGGGTCGTCTCTTGTCGATCCCGAGATTGGCAAGCTCGGTGATGTCGACACCGCCGCTGTGACTCTAACCACCGCCAGCGGCAAGATCTGTCAAATATCCAACTCAAGACGGGCCAGTTATGGCTATGACCAACGGATCGAAGTGCACGGCTCAAAAGGGATGCTAAGGGCAGAGAATATGCTGGAAAACACCGTCGAAGTTGCAACCAAAGAGGGATTTAGAAAAGCCCCGGCGCAACATTTCTTCTTGGAACGATACGAGGCCGCCTATCGCGCAGAAATGACGCATTTCGTGCGCTCGGTTCAGGGCGGGACCCCTCCGTCACCATGCCTCTTGGATGGTTTAGGGGCCCAAGTTCTGGCGGATGCGGCAACGGAATCCTGGCAATTGAAACGCCCAATTGACCTCTCAGATCGTCTTTAGGGTTTCCCGCACCGGGCTGTTCATACCGGGCTGTCCATACCGGGCCCCGGTGCAGATTTAACCCAAGCGACAAGCCCGGTCCAAACCCCAAAGACCCGCATTGTGGCGGGACACTTGAGCCCAAAGGTTCCGGCACTGTCGCCGTCGATCAAACCCTAGGGGGAGATTTCCGTCGCGCCAAACGGCCATTAAACTCGGCACCAAAAATAAAGATCACCGCCATCATATACATGAAGAGCAAGGTGGCGACGATTCCGGCCAGACCCGCGTAGGTAACACTATAGGTTGAATAATTTACCAGATAGAGTTCAAAAATCTTGGCACTGCTCACCCAAAGCAGAACGGTCAAAAGAACACCTGGCAAAATCTCTTTGACCGGTCGATGCACGCCCGGCAACCATTTGTGACAGGCAATCACCGCAATAATCAGAAAAGCCAACGCCCCAAGCCACGGGGTTTTCCAAACACGAAGCACATCTGGCAAGGCGTTCATTTTTATCGCATCCAACAAATCCATGTACAACGGGATCGCGAACAACAACGCTGTAACACCGATTAAAACCGCCCCTCCGGCCAAGACGAAACCGATGCACAACAATCGGGTTTTCCAAATTGGGCGCTTGTCTTCTTCTCGGTAGGCTTCTGTAATCGACACACGAATGGCATTCACCCCATTTGATGCGAAAAATACCGCCAACAACCCACTAAAGGTCACGGTCTTCCCATCACTTTGCGTTAAAACAGCTTCAAGTTCTTTGACGATCGGATCGGCAAAAACATCAGGCCAAGCCCCGAAGACCAGATTGATGACCTTTTCGGAATCCAGCCCGCTGCTCAGCATACCGGCCAGAGACAAGACAAAAATGCAAAACGGGAAAAGGGCAAACATCATCGAAAGCGCAATATGACTGCTGCGCTCCCAGCCTTTCTTCGCCTCAAATCGGATCAACGCGTCTTTGAAAGCAAGAAGATAGAGACGCACCACTGTAAACTCCTATGTCCGCTGTCGCCGGGGCGGTTCAATACGGTATACTTGGGTTCGGGTCCATCTGAAACGAAGGCCCCAAATGGCGGTGTAATTCCACAATTCAGACATCGCCGCATAGCGCACCACCGGTTTGGGACGCAACACTTTGGCGATCCTTCCGACATGCAAACCGCCTAACCCCTTTGGTTGTGGCGCATTTTGGTCTTGTTTAGCAACGCAAGAGTCCTCCGCGCTCTGTGCGCACCTGCATGAGACGGCGGGAAGTTGGCTTTTCGGACTCTGGTGCCATCGCAATGTTCCTTTTCACAAATCTGTTTCGTCACTGTCATCTCGCGGTGATCTGAATCGGGTCTTGCTCCCCGCGATGAACAGGGGGGCAATATGCTCGAATTTTCAAACCTGACAAAACAGTTCGGGTCCAACGTGGCGGTAGACAAGGTCACTTTGACCATCGACAAGCCGATGATGATTGGGATTATTGGTGCCTCTGGGGCAGGGAAATCAACCCTGTTGCGGATGATGAATCGCCTGACCGATGCAACAAGCGGTGCCTTGCGCTATGACGGGCGCGATGTTCTTGGCCTAAAGGGGCATGACAAACGCAATTGGCAATCGCAATGCGCGATGATCTTTCAACAGTTCAATCTTGTGCCGCGTATGGATGTTGTGTCCAACGTGTTGCACGGCACCTTGAACCGGCGGTCGACCTTGTCGACATTGTTCAACCTCTACCCCAAATCCGACATCCATCGCGCCATCGACATTCTTGAACGCCTTAGCATCGAGGCCCACGCCGCCAAGCGCGCCTCGGCACTCTCTGGTGGTCAACAACAGCGCGTCGCCATTGCCCGCGCCTTGATGCAAGACCCCAAAATCATTCTGGCGGATGAACCGATTGCCTCGCTTGATCCGATGAATGCCAAGGTGGTGATGGACACGCTCCGCCGTATTCACATCGAAGATGGCCGCACAGTGATCGCCAACCTGCACACGCTTGATACCGCCCGCACCTATTGCGACCGCGTGATCGGGATGCGCATGGGGCGCGTGGTGTTTGACGGCACCCCTGACCAACTCACCACCGGCGTGGCGCGCGATATTTACGGGGCTGATGCCAGCTTTTCCGAAGCCGCGACTAGCACCAGCATCGACACCCTGAAACGACCCAAAACCCAACACCAGGCCATCCCGGCCTGATCGACATCTCAGCACCCCGGCGCAGTTGCGACCGGGGACAACATCCAACTGGAGACCCACGATGAAAAAGCTGATTGCTGCCGTTCTGGCAACCACCGCCCTCACCACACCTTTGGCCGCCGAAGGCGTCAAAGAATTCCGCATCGGCATTCTGGGCGGCGAAAACGCTCAGGACCGTTTGAACAACAACGAATGCCTGCGCGCCAAAACCGAAGATCTTTTGGGCGTTGAAACCAAACTGTTTGCCCCAGCCGATTACAACGGCGTGATCCAAGGTCTTTTGGGTGGCACCATCGACATGGCCTGGCTCGGTGCCTCTGGTTATGCCAAAACCTATTTATCCGATCCAGAAGCCGTTGAGCCGATCCTTGTTAAGGTCAACAATGATGGCGGTTATGGCTACTATTCCATCGGCTTTGCCCGCAAAGATAGCGGCATTGCGTCGCTTGACGACATGAAGGACAAAGTGTTCGGCTTTGGTGATCCAAACTCGACTTCCGGCTTCCTAATCCCCTCCATCGAAATCCCTCAGGCGACCGGTTCGACCATGACCTCGGGTGACTATTTCGGCGAAGTCAAATTCACCGGTGGCCACGAACAGACCATCGTTGCAGTCAACAATGGCGACGTTGATGGCGGCGTGACTTGGGCCGATGGCCTTGGCAACTGGGAAGACGGTTTCAACTCCGGTGCTCTGCGCCGCGCTGTTGACGCCGGTCTGGTCGACATGAACGACATGGTCCAAATCTGGCAGTCCAAGCCGATCCCAGAAGGCCCCGTTGTTCTGCGCAAAGCCCTGCCCGAAGACGTCAAACTCAAAATGACTGGTCTGATGGCTTCGTTGAAATCCATGGATGACGAATGCTTTTACGGTGTCGCCGCGGGCGAAGCCAAAGGCTTTATGCCCATCACCCACGAAGCCTATGACGTGATCGTTCAGGCGCGCAAACTGAAATCGAACTAAGCGATTTTCAACACTGTCTGACGGGTTCCGTTCCTGCGGAGCCCGTCAATTTACATCAGGGCCGCCATGACCGATCTATCAACCGACCTGCGCAGCGAATACCTAGCGCTGACCCAACGAAAACGTCTCTACAATAGCATTTTCCTTGTCCTCTTTGTGGTCTTGATGATGGCCGGCTTTGCCACCGCTGATGATCGCAACGCCGGGAGTTTTGTTGACGGTTGGCGGAACTTTTTCGACTTCCCAGCCGAAGTTCTGGGCGAGGCTTCGCAAAAACTGGCGGAATTTCCGGCCCATTTCGTCCGCTTTATGCCCGCCTTAATCGAGACGCTTAACATTGCGGCGGCGGCGACGTTGATTGGCGCCTTGTTGGCCATTGTGCTGTCACTTTTGGCAACACGCGGCCTCGCGCGTTGGCCGCGCGCCATTCCTTTGGTCCGCAGGATCATGGACGTGATGCGCGCCATGCCCGAAATCGTCATTGCTCTGGTTTTAATCTTTGTTCTGGGCGGTGGCCCGGTTCCGGCCATGATCGCGATTGCACTGCACACCGTCGGCGCCCTTGGCAAATTGTTCTCCGAGGTCAACGAAAACGCCTCGCTCAAACCCGTCGAAGGGCTGCAATCGGTCGGGGCCACTTGGGGCCAGCAAATGGTTTTGGGGGTGATCCCTCAGGTCGCGCCAAACTACCTTAGCTATGCTTTGTTGCGCTTTGAAATCAACATCCGTGCCTCGGCCATCCTGGGCTTTGTCGGCGCGGGTGGCATTGGCTACGAACTCAAAAACGCCATGTCCTGGGGCAAGGGCAAATACGACGAAGCCGCCGCGATTTTTGTCTTGCTCTTCATCACCATTGTCATCGTCGATCAGCTGTCATCGGCGCTGCGCGACCGTCTAACCCACGGTAACCGCAAATTGGAGGCAACCCTATGAGCGCCGCAACAACCAACACGGCACTGCATCTTCAGGCGGAACAAATCTTTGCCCGCAAACGTCTTTTTGCCTTGGCCGTTCCGGTGCTGATCCTTGTCTATCTGGCCTATATCTTCACTAGCTTCGACATCATTGGGCTAAGTGAGCGCGCCAGTCTCAAAAATGCCCGCACCTTGGTGGCCGATAGCTACTCCTACAAAACCCACATCACCCGTGATTTTCGCAGTGGTACCGTCACCGCCGCCATCGAAGGTGAACGCAAAGGGGCCTATCCCGACGGCACCTTCCCGGATTGGGTCACCCCCGGTGACGAGACGCTTGTTCATCTCAAACATGGGGTCACCGTTACTTTGGGTGAGACGACCACCTATCGTGATCCCAAATACGGTAACATTACCATCACCGCCAGTCGCGCCAACGGGGTGCAGGCGACCTTTCCTGATGGGGTTGTGCCCGATTGGGTTAGCCTGTCGAAATCTCGCTTTAGCCTCACCACCGAGGCGGGGCGTTTAAACGTCACCAAAACCAAAGCCGAGGTGTTCCGCTATGCGCTTGGCTGGGAGCTATTCTTTTTCACTCTGGATAGCCCCTATCACGGCCTTGGTCCGGTCGCCCTCATGGAGCGCGCGTTCAACGGCGAAGCATCTGAGATTTGGCACGACTTTTGGAACAACCGCATGTGGCAGCACAGCCAAGTTGTCTGGGCAATTTTTGAAACCATTTTGATGGCCTTTTTGGGCACCTTTGGCGCTGCGATTGTTGCCCTTCCGCTGGCCTTTCTGGCGGCGCGCAACTTTGCGCCCCTGCGGGTTTTACGCTTTGCCATGCGGCGGATGTTTGACTTTTTCCGCGGTGTTGATGCGCTGATCTGGACCATCGTTCTGGCCCGCGCCTTTGGGCCCGGCCCGCTCACCGGGGCTTTGGCGATCTTGATCACCGACACAGGCAGTTTCGGCAAAATGTTTTCCGAAGCCTTGGAAAACATCGATGACAAACAGATCGAAGGCATTCAATCCACCGGTGCCAAACCGCTGCAACGGTATCGCTTTGGGGTGATCCCGCAAATCACGCCAGTCTTGCTTAGCCAGATCCTCTATTTCTTTGAATCCAATACACGCTCTGCCACGATTATCGGGGCAATTACTGGCGGTGGGATTGGTCTTTTACTCACGCAAGCGATGATTACCCAAAAGGATTGGGAAGAGGTGAGTTACTATATCATCCTTGTGATCCTGATGGTGATGTTCATGGATTGGCTCTCTGGCCTGCTGCGCAATCGTTTGATCCGCGGCACCGACGAGGGGCATTGATATGGCGCGCCTGTCCCCCGACACCCCGTTTATCCATCCCGATTGTACGATCACTAAATCTGACTTCGGCGCCTTTACCGAAATCGGTCAAGGCAGCCGTATCACCCATACCCATATGGATGATTTCTCCTATTGTGATCGCTACGCCGACATCGCCAATGCGCGGATCGGCAAGTTCGCCAATATCGCCAGCTTTACCCGCATCGGCCCCACCGATCACCCGATGGATCAGGCCAGCCTGCATCACTTCCTTTATCGCAGCGATGATTATTGGGACGGTATCGGGCGGGATGAGGCATTTTTTGAACACCGCCACAGCCGCGTTGCCACCATCGGCCATGACACTTGGATCGGCCACGGCGCCGTCATCCGACCCGAGGTCACGATTGGCCATGGCGCTGTGATCGCCTCAAGTGCAGTGGTGACCAAGGATGTCGGCCCGTATCAAATCGTCGCCGGCGTCCCGGCCACCCCCCTGCGCATCCGGTTTCCATCGGAGATCGCGGATCGACTATTGGACCTTGCGTGGTGGGATTGGGATCATTCCGTGATCCGCGGCCGCATCGCGGATTTCCGGCACATGCCGATTGAAGCGTTTTTGGAGAAATACGAGGGCTCTGCCTCCGACGGCGCTTAGTCCGCCGCAACAGTAAGCGTGACGCGTTCCCCGGCAAACCAAACCGTACCGTACTCCACCGGCTGACCGTCGGGATCAACATTGATACCCACGGTTTTGAGTACCGGGTCCCCTTCGCGAATCCGCAAATGCAAGGCTTGGGTCGCTGTGGCCAAATCGGCTGTCATGCGGGTATCACGGCGGGTGTAATCCGATACACCGTTTAGGCGCAGCGCTTCGGTGACCGAGGAAGTGGTTTCAAAAGCCCGTGCCATGTTCGGCAACCGGCCAAGCGGATAGACGCTTAAAAACAACCCTAATGGTGCCGTTCCTGCAAGGGTTAACCCTTCGAACACCAACACCGGATCACCAAGCGAGATCGCCAGCGCTTCGGCCTCGGTCTGATCACAGGGGCGGGTTTCCAATCGGAGGGTTTGCCGGGTCGGCAAGCGGCCCGTAGCGGCGATATTCTGGTGAAACCGCACCCTGCGCCCAATCGGGTAATCCGTTGGCGGCGCATCCACAAACACCCCCGCCCCCCGACGGGAACGCACAATACCACGCGCGCCCAAATCGGCCAACGCCCGGCGCACCGTATGACGATTGACACCAAACCGCGTGGCCAATTCCGCTTCGGTCGGCAGCTTGTCACCGGTGTCGTAATGCCCTGCGGCAATGTCATTCTCAAGTTGGGTAGTAATGGATTTCCAAATCGCTGTGCGCGCCATGCGTTACCAAAGTTTCACAAAAGTTGAGTTGCCGAAGCCCAGAGGTTCCGACTATGATTTGTCTAGTTGTATAGTAGAATAGACAAATCAACAAGGTGTCTAAATGAGCGTTTCGCAAAATGACCACCAAAGCCGCAAAGCTTGGATGAGCCTGCTGGCCAAGGCACCGCCAAAGCGCGTTCAACAGCTTTTTGACCGGACCGGAGAGGCCCCGGAATTTGCGTGGATGCGCCTCCCCGAAACCGGCGGCGTCATGGTGCGCGGTCGCGCCGGTGGGACCGGAGCAGCCTTTAACCTAGGTGAAATGACCGTCACGCGCTGTGCTTTGCGCATCGCATCTGGGGAAACTGGCCACGCCTATGTCCAGGGGCGCAACAAGGATCATGCCCGTCGCGCCGCGCTCATTGATGCGCTGATGCAAACCGATCGGGCCAGTGACCTACGCACCAGCGTACTTGATCCGCTCGCCAGCGAACTCAAGACCGCCAAAGCCAACCGCGCCGCAAAAGCCGGCGCAACTAAGGTCGACTTTTTCACTATGGTCAGAGGAGAGGATTGATGCTCGACACGGCTCTAGACGGCGGGTTTCAAAACCCATCCACCGATTCCGCCCACGCCTTTCGCGCCGCTCTGTCGGCCATGGCTCGCCCTGGCAAAATCGAACCCCTCAATCTTGCCAAGGGTCCCGCACCCTTGTCCCCTGCGGCGGCAAGTCTGCTACTCACGCTTTGTGATGGCGAAACGCCGCTTTGGCTGGCCCCGGATTTCGACACTCCGGAATTGCGCGCCTGGATCGCCTTTCACACCGGTGCCCCACTTTGCGATCCTAAACAGGCCCAGTTTGCAATTGGAGCATGGGAACACCTCTTGCCGCTTGATGCCTTTGCCATGGGCACCCCCGAATACCCAGATCGCTCCACAACTTTGATTGTCGAGATGCCGTCGCTAACGCAATCCGGCGCCCGCCTCACCGGGCCGGGCATCAAAACCGAAACTCATCTCTCGCTGCCAAGCATCGCCGTGTTTCAACGCAATCACATGCTGTTCCCTTGTGGTTTAGACTTCTTTTTCACAGCTGGCACAAACCTCGCAGCCCTGCCGCGCAGCACACAAGTGGAGGCCGTCTGATGTATGTTGCTGTCAAAGGCGGCGAACGCGCCATCGACAACGCTCATGAGTGGCTTGCCGAAGAACGTCGCGGCGACACCGATGTTGCCGAACTCTCGCTCGATCAAATCCGCGAACAAATGGCGCTGGCCGTGACCCGCGTCATGGCCGAAGGCTCGCTCTATGATCCTGATCTTGCGGCACTTGCCATCAAACAGGCGCGCGGCGACATGATCGAGGCGATCTTTTTGATCCGCGCCTATCGTACCACCCTGCCCCGCATTGGCCATTCCCATCCCGTCGATTGTGATGCCATGTCCTGCATTCGCCGCGTGTCTGCAACGTTCAAGGATGTGCCGGGGGGGCAGATCCTTGGCCCAACCTTTGATTATACCCATCGCCTGTTGGACTTCGCCCTTGCTGCCGAGGGTATCGCCCCTAATGCCGTATCGGGTGAGGCGGTGGATGACACCATGCCCCGGATCACCGGCCTGCTCGATGACGAAGGCTTGATCCAATCCGAACTTTCCGGCGACGACACCCCGCCCGATATGACCCGCACACCGATGCAATATCCCGCCGATCGCCCCTTGCGGTTGCAAGCATTGACCCGTGGCGACGAAGGGTTCTTGCTTGGCATGGCCTATTCCACCCAACGGGGCTATGGCCGCAACCACCCCTTTGTCGGCGAATTGCGCATCGGCACGGTTGATGTCGAAATGGACATCCCGGAGCTTGGGTTTTCCATCGACATTGGTGACATCACCGTCACCGAGTGCGAGACCGTCAACCAATTCATGGGGTCAAAAACCGAACCGCCGCAGTTCACCCGCGGCTATGGGCTTGTCTTTGGTCAAAACGAACGCAAAGCGATTTCCATGGCCTTGATTGACCGATCTCTGCGTTGGGAAGAGTTGGGCGAAGACAATGTCGGAGCCCCCGCACAGGACGAGGAATTTGTTCTGTCACATGCCGACAACATCCAAGCCACCGGTTTTCTCGAACATATCAAGCTGCCCCATTACGTTGATTTTCAATCGGAATTGGAACTGATCCGCAAGGTCCGGGCCGAGGCCATGGCCCCGCAATCGGAACCGCAAAAGGAGGCCGCAGAATGACCCCATCCGTTGTTGTTTTCGACATTGGCGGCGTTTTGCTTGATTGGCAGCCGCATCTGGCTTGGAGCGAGGAATTGGGTGGTCGCGCCGCCGCCGAGGCCTTTATGGAACGCGTCGATTTTGCCGCCCGCAACCTGCGCGCCGATGGTGGCGAAACCTTTGCTGATCTGGCAAAGGAGCTTGCCGATCCAACCGACAGCGCCCTATTGGCAAGCTATGTGACCCGGTTCGAGCGCACCATTCAGGGCAAGATCGCCGGTACGTGGGATATTCTGCGCCGTCTACACTCACGCGATGTTCCGCTTCACGCCATCACAAATTGGTCGGCGCAAACCTGGCCGGTTGGCCGTCGCACGCATCCTGAATTGTCCACGGCCTTTGGCGTCACAGTGGTCTCGGGTGAGGAGCGTTTGCTCAAACCCCAGCGCGAGATTTTTGACATCCTGTGCCAGCGCGCCAATGTCGCCCCGCATGAGTGTGTGTTCATCGACGACAGTCCCAAAAACGTCGCCGGTGCCAAAGCGGCGGGCATGGATGCGATCCACTTTGCCGACCCAGACGCGTTGGAAAGTGCATTACAAGATCGGGAATTGTTGTGACACTAATGCGAGTTATCCATGCCTCTCAGCGCGCTGTCATCGACGACGCCCGTGTAGCCAAACCATCCGCCTTCGTTAAACCATGCGCCACCAGGTCTTTGCGGATGTATGTCGGATCGCATTTCGGTCCCGTCATGCTCGGTCCAAATCCAGAGTCCGCCGGGAAGCGAGCGCAGGCTTTGCCATCTGCGTTCTTTGCGTCGCTTTTCGCGCCATCGCCACACCGCCAAAACGACGATGAACCCAGAGAAAACAGATATCAAAACACTGGTCATTTCACTCAACACTCGCAATTCGTGGGGCAGGACATGAGTGACTATAGCACCATCTTTGTTGGGAATGGCAAAAATGCCAACGGGGTTAGTGCAAGCATGGATGCGATCCACTTTGCCGACCCTGCGGGGCTTGAGATCACGTCACAGGTTCGGGAGTTGTTGTGATGTCAATCGTCTCCACCAATTTCAACGCTGACATCGGCCTCTTGTTACCACGCGCCTCCAGGCCTGTTGGGATGCATGAAGTCTCGTCGTTCCGAACCATCGAAATCCACCCAGACCCAATTGCCACTCGTATCTTGGTGCAGAGTGGCTCGGCGTTTCTTAGCCCGCAGGTTTTGTCTGAGAAAGACGCCCAAAACAATCACAAACAAAAACCCGAACAGAGAGAACAAAGTTTTCTCGCCCAAAACAACCTCTCTTGTGCAGTTGGAACTTACCATGTCTGACTATAACTTCGCTTACCTCGATGAACAGACCAAACGGATGATCCGCCGTGCCATTCTCAAAGGTGTGGCCATCCCCGGGTATCAGGTGCCCTTTGCCAGCCGCGAAATGCCGATGCCTTATGGCTGGGGCACCGGTGGTGTACAGGTCACCGCCGCCTGTCTGACCCCAGAAGATCAGCTCAAAGTCATTGACCAAGGCGCCGATGACACCACCAATGCGGTGTCGATCCGCAAGTTCTTTGAGCGCACCGCGCAAATCGCCACAACCGAAGCAACCGCCAAGGCTTCGGTGATCCAAACCCGCCACCGCATCCCCGAAGAACCGTTGCGCGAGGATCAGATTCTTGTCTATCAAGTGCCAATCCCCGAACCACTGCGGTTCCTCGAACCGCGCGAGACCGAGACCCGCAAGATGCACAGTCTCGAAGAATACGGGCTCATGCATGTGAAGCTCTACGAAGACATCGCGCGTCACGGTCAAATTGCAACCGCCTATGCCTATCCCGTCAAGGTCGAGGATCGCTATGTGATGGACCCGTCGCCAATCCCGAAATTTGACAATCCCAAACTGGAATCCGCCGCGATTCAACTGTTTGGTGCCGGGCGTGAACAGCGCATCTATGCCATCCCGCCCTACACCAAGGTCGTCAGTCTCGACTTTGATGACCACCCCTTTGATCCAAGCAAAGCCAACGCCGATTGCGATCTCTGCGGGGCCACCGACAGCTACCTTGACGAGGTGATCACCGATGACGTCGGTAGCCGCATGTTCGTCTGTTCGGACACCGATTTTTGTTCAAACCGACAGGCTCAGGGCCACCGCGGCCGCCTGTCCCCGACCGAGGATGCCGCATGACCCCGCTGCTATCTGTTCGTGACCTGCATAAATCCTATGGCCGCCGCATCGGGTGTACCGATGTAGGCTTTGACCTATACCCCGGCGAAGTCCTTGGCATCGTCGGGGAATCTGGCTCGGGAAAATCGACCCTGCTCAATTGCCTTGCCGGTCATCTTGATCCGGATCGCGGCGAAGTCCTCTTTGACACCCGCACCGATGGCCCCCGCGATACCCGCAAGATGAGCGAGCCGGAACGCCGGATGCTATCGCGCACCGACTGGGCCTTCGTCCATCAAAACCCGCGCGACGGGCTGCGCATGTCGGTCTCAGCGGGGGGCAATGTTGGCGAACGGCTGATGGCCGTTGGGGCGCGTCATTACGGTGATATTCGCGAGCAGGCAATTGATTGGATTGGCCGGGTCGAGATCGCCGCCGACCGTGTCGATGATCGCCCCTCCGCCTTTTCCGGCGGCATGCAGCAACGCTTGCAAATTGCCCGCAATTTGGTGACCGGACCGCGCCTTGTTTTCATGGACGAACCCACCGGCGGGCTTGATGTGTCGGTTCAGGCGCGTCTTCTTGATTTGTTGCGCTCTCTGGTGCGTGAAATGGGGCTGTCGGCGATTATCGTCACCCATGACCTCGCTGTTGTGCGGCTTTTGGCTGATCGCTTGATGGTGATGAAATCGGGCCATGTGGTGGAAACCGGTCTGACAGATCAGGTGCTCGATGACCCGCAACACGCCTATACCCAACTCCTCGTATCCTCGATCTTGCAGGTGTAACCGATGATCCGCGTTGAAAATGTCTCCAAAACCTTCACCCTTCATAACCAAGGCGGGGCCACGATCCGGGTGATGGAAGGCGCAAACCTTACTGTTAAACCCGGTGAATGCGTGGCGCTTACCGGCGATTCCGGGGCCGGAAAATCGACCCTGATGCGTATGATCTATGGCAATTACCTTGCCGCCTCTGGCGCAATTTATGTCAAGGACATCGACATCACCCGCGCCCTGCCCCGCGATATTCTAACTCTGCGCCGCGACACCTTGGGCTATGTGAGCCAATTCCTGCGTGTTGTGCCGCGTGTTCCTACGCTGGATGTGGTGGCCGAACCACTTTTGGCGCTTGGCGTCGATCGCGATGTGGCACGCGCCCGCGCCAGCGAACTTTTGACGCGTCTCAACATCCCGCAAACCCTGTGGTCGCTGTCGCCAACCACTTTTTCGGGTGGCGAACAACAACGCGTCAACATCGCCCGTGGCTTTGCCCATACCTATCCGGCACTGCTGCTTGATGAACCCACGGCAAGCCTCGACGCCACCAACCGCGCCACGGTTCTTGCTCTGATCGACGAGGCCAAGGCCCGCGGGGCCGCCATCATCGGTATCTTTCACGATCACGAGGCCCGAACCCATGTCGCGGATCGCGATATCAACGTTTCGGCCTTTACTCCGGATGTGGCGGCATGACCGGGGTTTTATTCGCCGTTGTCGGCCCGTCCGGGGTTGGCAAAGACACCCTGATGCGCGCCGTTCAGGCCGAAATGCCCGGTATCACACTGATCCGCCGGGTGATCACCCGCCCCTCTGACGCGGGCGGTGAAGAATTTGAGGGGGTGAGCGAGGCAGAGTTCACTGCCCGGTTAAACGCTGGCGATTTTGCCCTGCATTGGCAGGCCCATGGGCTGCGCTACGGAATCCCCTCAACCCTGCATCAGGATTTAGCGCAAGGGAAACTGGTCTTGTTCAACGGATCGCGCGCGATGCTATTGGAGGCCGCAAAGTCCTTTCCCCAGATGCATGTGCTACACATCACCGCCAGCGACACCATTTTGGAACAACGGTTGCGGGCCCGTCGTCGTGAATCCCAATCCGAGATCGCCCAACGTCTGGAACGGGCGCGCTTGCCACTTCCGGCCGGGCTCAAGGTGACAACAATCGACAATTCCACAACGTTGGATCTGGCAAAAACGGCCATGTTGGCCGCGATGCGCACCGCCGTACCCGACAATCCTAGTCCGTCACATATGTGTGACACACGCGTGTCATAGGCTTTGGCCGGAACAAGAGAGATACCGATGATTGATGTAATCCTTGCCAATGCAAATGTCGTTCTCGACACCGAAGTGATCCGCGCCGGTCTGGTCATTCGCGACGGGCATATCGCCGAGGTTATCCCCGGAAAAACCGTTCCAACCGGGGCGATTGATCTTGAAGGTGATACGCTCATCCCCGGCTTGATCGAGTTGCACACCGACAATCTCGAACGTCATATTCAACCACGTCCCAAGGTCGATTGGCCCCATGCTGCGGCCATTCTTGCCCATGATGGCGAATTGGCCTCGGTCGGTGTGACCACGGTGTTTGATGCCATGCGCATTGGCTCGATCCCTGAGGGCAAGGGATCGTATCCGAAATACGCCCGCGCCCTAGCCTCCGAGTTGTGGGAGCTGCGCGCCGCCGGGGCCTTGCGCATCAACCACTATTTGCATCTGCGCGCCGAGGTGTGTTCGCAAACGCTTGTCGAAGAAATGGCCGAGTTCGGCCCCAAGGATCGCGTCGGTATTGTCAGTCTGATGGATCACACCCCCGGCCAGCGTCAGTTCCGCGATCTCTCAAAGCTCAAGACCTATATCCAAAACAAACATAGCATGTCGGATGCGGATTTTGACGATCACGTCACCCGTCTCAAAACCCTTCGCGACACCCATGGCGATCAACACGAAGCCGCCGCCGTGGCAGAGGCCGCGCGCTATGGTGCCGTTTTGGCAAGCCATGACGACACCACCGCCGACCATGTGGTCACCAGCGCCGCGCATGGAATCAAATTGGCCGAATTTCCAACCACTGTCGAAGCGGCCGGTGCTTGCCATGACCATGATATCAAGGTGATGATGGGGGCCCCTAACCTGATCCGCGGCGGGTCACACTCTGGCAATGTCGCGGCCTCTGACTTGGCGGAGCTGGGTTTTCTCGATATCATTTCCTCGGATTATGTGCCCTCGGCGCTGATGACTTCGGCGTTCTTGCTGGCCGACCTCTGGGATGATCTGCCCCGCGCCATTGCCACAGTCACCGCAACCCCGGCCCGCGCCGTAGGTCTAACAGATCGCGGCCGCATCGCCCCCGGTTTGCATGCCGATTTGGTGCGCATCACCCGAATTCAAGGCACCCCCGTTGTGCGCGGCGTCTGGTGTCACGGTCGGCAAGTGGGATAGCGGAGCCTCCGGCGTCGATCGCGGCCGCCAAACATAGGGTCTCACCATGAGCTTGGATGCCGCAGACACTGGATGACGGCGCTGAGTCAATCAACCGAACAGCGGCGCACCAAATTTTTGCTCGTGGTAGTCAAGCAATTGCGCCATCCCGTGACGGGTCTCGGCCATTTGATGATCAAGGGCCCTGAAAAAGCGCCGCCGTATCATCGTCCAGCGGTGCAGGCGCTTCGAGCAATGGGGGCCAACCCTGCGACGGGGTCGCCCCATCAGCGAACCCAAGAGCACTCCTCTGCTCTAGATTGCGTTGTGTCGCAAGTTGCATTCTCAGCAACCTTTCTTAGAAACGCAATGTCATATCGTCCACTAAGAAGGGTACCGTCACTTGGTTCACCAGGCGCTCATCGGAGGGGACCGCGGCACAAATCGGCCAGCTTACCCAACAGAGTGGCATTCAAAGAGCGTGGGGTGTTCCCCCTCGCTCTTCTCATTGGGCATATGCCCAGGCCTCTCAACACATCAGAAACGTTACCCCAAAACCGCCGTCACCGCCCGTTTGGTAGCGGCCACCACCTGATCGGCCTCGTCACGGCTCAGGCAGAATGGCGGCGCAAATCCCAAAATGTCGCCCTGTGGCATCGCCCGCGCAATCACTTTGTCCTGCTCCAACATCTTGGCGGCGATCTGCGGGCCGATTTTGTCCGCCGCATCAAAGAACAGCTGCCCATCACGATCCTTTACAAACTCCACCGCACAAAGCATCCCCTCGCCGCGGACATCGCCGACATTGGGGTGATCGGCCAAGGCATCCGCCATGGCGCTATTGAGATAGGCCCCAACCGTTCCGGCATTTTCGACAAGCTTCAAGTCGTCAATCAGCTTCAGGTTCGCTACTCCTGCCGCCGCCCCGATGGGATGCGCCGAATAGGTCCACCCATGGCCAATCGGGCCGTTTTCATCGGTGCCTTGCTCCAAAACCTTCCACACTTTATCCGAAATAATCGACCCGGACAAAGGCGCATAGGCCGAGGTCAATCCCTTGGCGATGGTGATAATATCCGCCTCGATCCCATAGTGATCGGACCCAAACATTGTTCCTAAACGTCCAAATCCTGTGACAACCTCATCGGCAATCAACAAAATGTCGTGCTTTTTCAACACCGCTTGGATCGCGGGCCAATACCCTTCGGGCGGAGGCACAATCCCCCCGGTACCAAGGACGGGTTCACCAATAAACGCCGCAATCTTATCTGCGCCTTCACGCGCGATCAGCTCTTCCAAACTGGCCACACATCGCGCGACAAATTCCGCTTCGCTTTGGCCTTGCTCAGCGCGGCGGAAATAATAGGGCGCATCGGTATGGATCACCTGATCCACCGGCAAATCAAACTTTTTGTGAAAAAGCTCAAGCCCGGTTAGCGACCCGGTGACAAGGCCAGAGCCGTGATAGCCGCGCCAGCGCGAGATGATCTTTTTCTTTTCGGGACGGCCAAGGATATTGTTGTAATACCAAACCAATTTCACGTTGGTTTCATTGGCATCCGATCCGCCTAACCCAAAATAAACCTTGGACATATTGGCCGGGGCGCGGTCCAAAATCATCTTGGATAGGGTGATCGACGCCTCGGTGCCGTGGCCGACATAGGAATGATAATAGGCAAGCTCGCGCGCCTGATCGGCAATCGCCTCGGCAATTTCGGGGCGGCCATAGCCGACATTGACGCAATACAGCCCAGCAAAGGCATCCAGCAGCCGATTGCCATCCCGATCCTCAATATGAACACCTTGCGCGGTTTTGATCACCCGCGACGGGCTTTCGCCGCGCGCATGTTGGGCAAGATGCGTTGACGGGTGAAAGAAATTCTCGCGGTCCCAACTGTCCAATTGGTCATTTCTAAGCATCATGTCGTCCTATTTTTGGCGCGCCTGTCGTATTTGTACACAACAAGTCGGTGAATCACTTGATTTACCGGCGATATTGGTCACAATTTTCTGGCATACGCCAATAGAAATTCCTCGTTGTACACATCACAACCTGTCATACCTTGGGAAAACACGTTCATGACCAACTCAAACGCCCCATTTGACCGCGCCGAATATGACCGTCGGATCGCCCTCACCCGCACCGCGATGATCAAAGCCGGCCTTGACCTTTTGTTTGTTACTGACCCCTCCAACCAAGCCTGGTTAACGGGCTACGACGGCTGGTCCTTTTATGTGCATCAGGGCGTTTTACTCGGCCTTGAGGGGGAACCGATCTGGTGGGGGCGCCATATGGATAGTATTGGTGCCGGGCGGACCTGCTGGATCAGCCCCGACAATATTCACGGCTATGCGGACAATTACGTGCAATCCACAGACCGCCACCCGATGCAGGATTTAGCCGGACATATCAGTGCCTTGGGCCAATACGGCGCGCGCATCGGCGTTGAGATGGAGAATTATTACTACTCCGCCAAGGCCCATGCGGTGCTCACCCATGAACTCCCCAATGCCACCTTCAAAGACGCCACCGCCTTGGTCAATTGGCAACGTCTTGTCAAATCCGCACCCGAGATCGACTTTATCCGCAAAGCGGCGCGCATCTCGGAAAAGGTTATGCAGGTTGCGCTTGAGCGGGCCGAACCGGGGGTACGTAAAAACGACCTTGTCGCCGATATTTTCCACGCCGGGATCACCGGGGTCGATGACATTTGGGGCGATTATCCGGCGATTGTGCCGCTGACCCCATCCGGCCTTGATGCCACGGCGGCGCATCTCACATGGGATGGCACCCCGATGCGCAGTGGTGAGGCGACATTTTTCGAGCTTTCGGGCTGTTATCGCCGCTATCACGCGCCATTGTGTCGAACCATCTACCTTGGCACCCCGCCCCAAGAGATGTTGGACGCCGAGGCGGCCCAACTCGAAGGCATCTCCGCCGGGCTTGAAGCCGCTCGCGCCGGAAACCGCACCTGTGACATTGCCAATGCCTTTATTGGCACATTGGAAAAACACGGGATCAAACGCGAAGGTCGATGTGGCTATCCCATCGGGCTAAGCTACCCGCCCGACTGGGGCGAGCGCAGCGCCTCGATCCGCAGCGAAGATACCACCGTTTTGCAACCGGGCATGGTGTTTCACTTCATGCCAGCCCTGTGGATGGACACATGGGGCTTGGAAACCACGGAAACCATCTTGATCACCGAAACCGGGGCGGCGGAACCCCTATGCAACATTGACCGCAAGCTCTTTGTGAAACCATGACCGGGGCGCTGGCGCGGACCAAGGCGATCCTACGCGATTTAATCGCCTTTCCCACGGTGTCCACCGACAGCAATCTGGCGATGATCGACTATATGGCCATCCTATTGCGCGACGCCGGCGCGCGGGTTGATGTGATCACTGCGCCCTGTGGCGGCAAGGCCAATCTTTTTGCCACGCTTGGGCCGGATCAGGATGGCGGAATTGTTTTGTCCGGGCATTCCGATGTGGTGCCCGTCACCGATCAAAACTGGTCGACGAATCCGTTTGAGATGGTCGAAAAAGACGGGCGGCTTTTTGGGCGTGGCACCTGCGATATGAAGGGATTTATCGCCGCGACCTTGGCTTTGGCCCCACAGTTTGCCGCTCAGACCACGACCCGCCCCCTGCATTTCGCCTTTACCTATGACGAAGAAATCGGCTGTTTCGGGGCCAAACATCTGGCCGAGACATTGACCGCGCGGGGCCTCACCCCAAGCGCTGCGATCATTGGAGAACCCACCCAGATGCGCATCATCGAAGGCCACAAGGGGTGTTATGAATATTCAACGCATTTTCATGGGCTTGAGGGGCATGGCTCTGCCCCAGACCTTGGGGTGAATGCGGTGGAAATGGCGGTGCGCTACGTGGCGCGACTTTTGGAACTCAAAGACCAGCTGCGCGCCATGGCCCCCTCCACAAGCCGGTTTGAACCGCCTTGGACGACCCTCAACACCGGTGCGTTACATGGTGGATCGGCGCATAATGTCATTGCCTCGCGCGCGCAGGTCGATTGGGAAATGCGGCCCGTCCAAACTTCGGACGCGGATTTCGTCAAAACCGCCCTGAAAAGCCTGTGTGAAAACGACCTTCTCCCCCAAATGCGCGCCGTTTTTCCAGACGCGCGGATAGAGCTTGAAACCATCGGTGAGGTTGCCGGTCTTGTCCCGACGCAAAGCAACGAAGCCCGTCAGATCGTGCAAGAGCTCACCGGGGCCAACGGGGCAGACTTGGTTGCGTTCGGTACAGAAGCCGGTATTTTTCAGGCCCTCGGCATGGATGTTGTGGTCTGTGGCCCCGGCTCGATCGAGCAGGCCCACAAGGCTGACGAATTTCTCGCCGAAGATCAATTGGCGCAATGCCTCACCATGTTGGATCGTTTGGGACCCAAATTGAATGACGGCTGACCCATCGCCTCTTGGCCAACGACACGCGGCCATGCACCGTGAAATCCGGCAACGGATTTGCCTGTTGGCCTATCCGCCCGGCATGCGGCTTTCGGAAACGGCCTTGGCCGAAGAATTTGGCACCAGCCGCACACCATTGCGCCGGGTTCTGGCTCGGCTTGAGGACGAAGGACTTGTTCAATCCCAACATGGTGTTGGCACCCTTGTCACCGATGCCAATGCCCGCGAATTGGCTCAGGTCTATCGCCTTCGGGTCGAACTGACCGCGATGATCGGGCGACTTGATCCGGTCATGCCCGATACCGCCTTTATGGCCGACTTAGACGCAATGATCACGCGTGGTGAGGCCATCATCAAATCGGGCACCGCCGCCGATTTCACCCGCTTTGACATGGATGTGTTTCAGCTTTTGCTCGGGTTGACCGCCAACGCTCCGCTGCGCGACACTTTGGAACGGCTGTATTTTCAGACCAAACGCATCTGGCATCAGGCCGCCATCGCCGCCCGCTTGGACCTTGATCAAGAATACAAGATCTTCCAACACGAGCTGGAGGCCGTGCGCCTCGCCCTTCAGGCCAGGGATTTAAACGCCGTCGCGCAACTGCAAAGCGCCCATATTTCTATGAGCTTCGAGCGCTTACACCGCCACGGGGTCTGACTCCGCCACCCGCAAACGCAACACCGATGGCCGAGATTTGTCACAAAACCTAGCGTCCGCGTTTCTGGAAAAAGATCATCACCAGCGCCAGACAGCTCGACCCCAACATCAACAAAAGTGACACCGCATTCAAAAGCGGCGTTGAGCCCTCTTTGAGACGATCGAACATCGCAATGGTCAACGGCGCGTCCGAGCCAACCAACATCAACGTGGTGTTGAAATTCTCAAAGCTCATCAAAAACGCCACCACAAAAGCACCGATCATCGCCGGGGCCAGATAGGGCAAAGTGATGGTGCGAATGGCCGTTAACTTGCCCGCGCCCAAATTCAACGCCGCCTCTTCCAAGGTCCGGTCGAATTTCTGCAACCGCGCGCCGATCACCAGCGTCGCAATGGTGGTGATAAAGGAAAACTGCCCCAGAATAACCAGCGTCAAACCGGGTCGGAGCGCCTCAACATCCCAACGAAACCCGTCCCATAGCCCATTGGCCACCCGGCTTGAGGCCACAAGAATGGAAATTCCCAACACGATGCCCGGAATAACCAGCGGCAACAGCATCAGCACATACAAAACCCCCTGCCCGCGAAACGTATAGCGGTTAAACAGAAAGGCATTCGATAGGCCAACCGCCACCGACAGCGCCGACACACCCACCGCCACAAAGACCGATGTGCCAATCGCGCGCAGGATAGATCGTTCGTGGAACACGCCGATCATCGGACGCTCATCGCCAAAGAACCAGTTCCACGTAAACCCTTCCCAGGGCAGCGACGGAAATTGGCTATCGTTAAAGGCAAAGCTCGCCACAACAATCAGCGGCAGCGCCAGAAACACAAAGAATAGAGTGACATAGGCGGCATAGCCGATGGTCAAAACCTTGGGCTGCGGAATAGATGGTATCATATCGGCCTCCCCTTAACCCATTGTCTTTTCAAGCGATTGCCCGGTGAGCCGCAGCATCCCCCAGACGATCAGCGACGACAGGATCAAAAGCATGAACCCAAAGGCCGCGCCAAGTTCCCAGTTAAACCGCACGATGAATTGTGAATAGATCAGCTCGGTGAACCAGAGGCTTTCCTTGCCGCCCAACATGGTCGGCGTCAGGTAGTTGCCAAGGCAAAGCATGAACACAACAATACAGCCCGACACGATGCCCGGCATCGCATGGGGAATGATGATTTCGCGCAAAACGCTCACCCCATTGCCGCCAAGGTCATAACCCGCTTCGACCACCTCATCCGAGAGGCTTTCAAGCGTTGTGACAAGCGGCACCACCATGAACAACATCGACGTATAAACCAGCCCAACCATGATCGCCGCATCGTTATAGAGCATCTCAACCGGACCAGAGGCGAGGCCCGTGTATTGCAAAACGTTGGAAATAATCCCGGTTTCGCGCAACAAGATCATCCAGCCAAAGGTCCGCACCAATTCCGACACCCAAAACGGCACAAGACACAGCAGGAAAAGCGCCGCTTGCATCCGGCCTTTGACCATTTTGGCAATGTAATAGCTCACCGGAAAAGCGATCAGAAGCGTCAGCATCGTGGCAAGGATCGACATGACGGCGGTGCGCATGAACGTCCAAAGATAGAGCGGTTCATTGAAAAATGTCAGATAGTTAGCAAAGCTCAGCTCGTATTTGCCAACCCCGACCCGTTCGCGCAGCGACACGAGGAATAGGTCGATATGCGGGATGAAAATCAACAATGACAGCCACAGCGCCAAAGGTGTCAGCAAGAGAGCAAGCCCAAGTTTCGCCTCGCGCCGCATTCAAAGCCCCCCCGCGGCAAAGACATTGGCCTGATCGCTCGACCACCCGATATGCACCGTGTCGCCCTTGGCGAGATTGGCAAACTCTCCCGATTGCGGAAGGTTGACTTCGATAGCTTCGTGGCCCGCTTCGCCTTGCACCAAGACGCGGCTGGCGGCGCCGTTGAACAAAAGCGATGTGACCTGCCCGGTGATTGTGGTGTCAAAACTGGCCAATTCATCGGTGCCATGGGCGATACGAATGGCTTCGGGGCGTACAAAGGCTTGGGCCATGTCCCCGGTTTGCAAGGCCCGGCCATGGCTTGCGCCGCGCAGGGTCAGGCCGGTTTCGCTTTGAACTTCGACGTGACCGCCTTCGATCCGCGTTACCCGCCCTTGCCAGCGATTGCTGTCGCCAACAAACCCGGCCACAAAGGCGGTGTCGGGGCGATAATACAAGTCGCGTGCGCTGCCCATTTGTTCAAAGCGGCCCTCGTTCATGACGGCAATATTGTCCGACATCACAAGCGCTTCGGATTGGTCGTGGGTGATATACACAAAGGTGGTGTCAAAGGCGGCTTGGAGTGACTTGAGTTCGACCTTCATCCGCTCGCGCAGTTTCAGATCAAGCGCGCCAAGCGGTTCGTCCAAAAGCAAAACATCCGGCTCAAGAACCATACACCGGGCAATCGCCACCCGCTGTTTTTGCCCGCCCGAAAGCTCATCTACCTTGCGCTTGCCGATCCCCGGAAGGCCGATCCGCTCCAACGCCTCACCAACCTTGGTGGTGATTTCACCTTTGGGAAGGCCTGCACGGCGCAGACCATAGCCGATATTCTCTTCGATATTCATCATCGGGAAGAGAGCGAGGTGTTGAAACACCATATTCACCGGCCGTTTGTTGGGCGGCACGTTTAAAACCGACTTGCCCTTGATCTGAATATCGCCGTCGCTTGGCTCAAGAAATCCGGCAATCATCCGCATGATCGTGGTCTTGCCACAGCCCGACGGCCCTAGGATGGAAAAGAACGATCCCGGCGGCACCGAAAAGGACACATCATCAACAGCGGTGGTGTCGCCAAACCGTTTGGTTAGCGCGGAGCAGTGCAAGTCAGGGGTCATTCCGGTCTTTCGGGTTTGTCGTTCGGGCAATACAAACGCGCCCGCCAAGGGTGACGGGCGCATTGTTCACAACATATGGGTTTATTTGGCCGCTTTAACGCGATCCAAAACACCACCTTCGATGGCTTCTAGACCGGCAGGAACCGGTGGATACCATTTGATGTTGTCGATGGCTTCCTGTGGGAAGCTGGCCTGATAGCGGGCTTTGAGATCGTCCGAGGCAAACTCATCGGCGCCTTGCGACGCAGTAAAGTTACCGGCGGCGGCGGTGATCATCGCCGAGATTTCCGGCTGCATCACAAAGTTGATCCACTCATAGGCCGCGTCATCCGCTTTGCCTTTGGCGGGCAAGACAAATGTGTCGACCCAACCCAAGGCCCCAGCCGCAGGCGCAACAAATGTGATGTCCGGCTTGTCGGCGTTAAGCTTCCAACCGCCGGTATCCCAAGCCATCGACGCCACAACTTCACCCGAGCGCAGCAGGCCCATCAGCTCATCGCCACCACCCCAATAGGTTTTGACGCCGGCCTTACATTCGATCAACTTGGCCTCAACCTGACCCATGATCTCGGTATAAGCGGCTTCGTCGCCATAAGCGGCAAAGGGATCAAGACCCATCGAATAGGCAAAGCCGATCAGCGTCGGACGTTTCAGACGATAAGACACCTTGCCCGCCACGTCGGGGCTACACAGATCGGTGTAATCCTTGACCATCGGCGCCATCTTGGTGTCGACAACCAAACCGCTTGTGCCCCAGACATGCGGCACGCCGTAAACCTCACCGTCCACGGTGGTGTTGGCCTGAGTGGCCAGCATCAGAGACGGGATAAACAGATCGGCGTTGAGCTTGGACAAATCCATTGGCTTGTAAATGCCAAACTCGGCCTGCGGACCGGCAATCCGGTCTTGGCTCGGCTGCGCAAGGTCAAACCCGCCGCCGCCGGTGGCGCGCAGCTTGGCGATCATTTCTTCGTTGTTGGATTTGGTCACTTCAACGGTGTGACCGGTCTGTTCTTCAAATTTGGCGACGACATCCTCGGGCGCATAGCCACCCCATGTCAAAAGCCGCAATGTATCAGCAGAGGCCGCCCCCGCCGAAATGGCGATCACAGCGGCAGTCGACAGCATAACCACGTGTTGTTTCATGTTTTGCATCCCTGTTAAGATTTCTAATGATCTTAGGGGGCCAGTTTGCGGCGGTTTTATCTTTTGGTCAAATTGTTTCAGAGCCCGTCATGAAAGTTTCAAATTGTACATTTTGGCTCCTGCCTCCAGGTTTCCGACAGAAATAGACCCTAAATCACCTGAAAACTGGTACAATATCCGGTCATCGCTGCGACGATCTCCATCGTCCCCACCGCGTGAACCGCCACCATCGGCATAGGCCACCCCAAAACAGCCGCACCACCTGCCTGTGGAAAACCTCTTGCCAGAATCGTAATTTTGCGCGACATATTTACGGAGAAAAGTGAATTAAACGCCAAGCAGCGTAACTTTGATCTGGTTAACCCCGGATGAAACCGCCGCGAGGCTCCTAACGAGACCCCAAAAAACTGGGGCAAGGTGGTGGGCAGATGAAGGACGAAACCCGTCGTATTGATACTCTTGTCGGGGATCATGCGCAAAAACTATCCGAACGCTTGCAGGCGCATCGGGCACAGCTTTTCCCCCCAAACGCGCAGCGAACGCTGCGAACCTTCACCTCCGGTGAGGTCGCGACGCTGCTCGGGGTCAAAGACGCCTATTTGCGCAAGTTACATCTCGAAGGGCGTGGCCCCCAACCGGAAATCCGGGCCGGTGGGCGGCGCTATTATTCCCCTGATGATATTCAGGCGCTGCGCGTGTTGCTCGAACAAGGGGCGAAATCACCCGGCACCTATCTTCCCGGTCGCCGCGCAAGCGACAAGCTTCAGGTGATCACCGTCATCAACTTCAAGGGTGGCTCCGGCAAAACCACAACCTCGGCGCATCTGGCCCAGAAACTGGCGCTTGATGGCTATCGCGTCTTGGCGATCGACCTCGACCCCCAAGCCAGCTTTTCGGCGCTGCATGGGTTCCAACCGGAATTTGACCTGGTTGATGGCGGGACGCTTTATGATGCGATCCGCTATGATGATCCCGTGCCGATGCGCGACATCATCCAAAAGACCTATTTCACCAATCTCGATATTGTCCCTGGCAATCTCGACCTGATGGAATTTGAACACGAAACGCCGCGCGCCATTGTCACCCATCAAGGCAACCTGTTCTTCACCCGCGTTGGCGAAGCGCTCGCTTCGGTCGAAGATGACTATGACGTTGTTGTCATGGATTGCCCGCCTCAACTCGGCTTTCTCACCATGTCGGCCTTGTCCGCCGCGACCGCGGTATTGGTCACCGTGCATCCGCAAATGCTCGATGTGATGTCGATGTGCCAATTCCTTTTGATGACCTCAAACCTGCTTGGCGTCGTCGCCGAAGCCGGCGGGGATATGTCCTACGATTGGCTTCGCTATGTTGTCACCCGTTACGAGCCGGGGGATGGGCCGCAAAATCAGATGGTCTCTTTCATGCGCTCGATGTTCGGGGAACATGTTCTGAACAATACCGTGTTGAAATCCACGGCTATTTCCGATGCGGGCATCACCAAACAAACCCTGTACGAGGTCGAAAAATCGCAATTCACCCGCACCACTTATGAGCGTGCGATTGAATCGATCAATGCGGTGAATGATGAAATCGCTGGTCTGATGCAAGAGGCATGGGGGCGCAAAGATGGCACGTAAAAACCTACTTCAAGGGTTGATGGAAGAGGCGGCGAAATCCGACCCCCCACAGTCGCCTGCCCCCTCCCCGCCCCCGTCTGCGCGTGATGGCGGTAAAGACACTGATCAATTTGATCCCGCCCGCCCCCGTCGTTCGACCGGGGCGATTGGGGCTGTAAGCCAATCTATAGCTCAGCTTAAAAGCCGCTCGGTTATCGAAATTGACCCCTTCGACATCAAGGATGGCGGTCTGAAAGACCGGCTTGAACATCAAGAGGATGAGCATCAGGCTTTGATGGAAAGTATGCGGGAATACGGCCAACAGGTGCCGGTTCTCGTGCGCCCCCATCCCGAAAAAGAGAATTCCTACCAAATTGTCTACGGCCGTCGCCGGGTCTTGGCCCTGCGTGATTTGGGTTTACCGGTCAAAGCTTTGGTCCGTGATCTCGATGACGACGCCTTGGTCATGGCCCAGGGTCAGGAGAACTCGGCCCGGCGTGATCTGACCTTTATTGAAAAGTGCAACTTTGCCTTTCAAATGCGCGAGGCCGGGTACAAACGCAAGGTGATCTGTGACGCCCTTTCGATCGACAAGACGTTGATTTCCCGCATGTTTTCTATTGTCGACCGCGTTGGCCTTGATGTGATCCAAGTGGTCGGGTCCGCGCCCGGAGTTGGGCGGGACCGTTGGGCGGTTTTGGCCGATCAAATGGAAGAGATCTTTATCGACCCCAAGCAGGTCGCCAGCGCCGTTGTCACCCTTGCCGGTGATCGCCCTTCCCCGGAACGGTTTGAGGCGGCGCTTAAGGCCTGTGGTGTCGGTCTCGGGACAGAGGTCAAAAAGCCCCCTACCCCGCGCGGGAAAACAACCCATATCACAAGCGCCAATGGCTTTGAGATTGCCAAGGCATTGCACAAAGAATCCGAGGTGGTTCTGACTTTACCGCGCACCGGCGACGACAAGTTCGGTGACTGGTTGGTCGATCAACTCCAAGACATCTACCAAGGTTGGGTAAGCCAATCCGCGGAAGATAAAGCCGAATAAAATTGGCTAAGGTACTGAGCAGAAAAGATAAATCACAGGAGGCACAGGTAGCGCCCTAAAAAGAAAGAGCCCCCCAGGAGATAAATCCCAGAAGGCCCATTCGTTCTCTAGACAATTACGAATCTAGGTCTTTCTTAGTACGGCTGTCAACTGCCGAACGCCCTTGGGCGGCCAGATTTTTGCGCTTTGTGAAAATTTATGACCTATCATTCAACGACGCCCTTTGGGCAGCGGCCGGTCACGGCTGGCTTGATCAAATCCGCGCAGGCGGCCCGTCAACCTGCAGCAATTCCGCGAACTGACAAATGGCAATTGTTTCGACAGCTCTGCACAGCGCGGTTGGCGTTCAATGTCAGCGACCGTGACTTAACCGTTCTCAACGCCCTCCTCACATTTCTCCCGGGAAAAACGCTGGACGAGGCGGATCAAACAACGGTTTTTCCATCAAACCGGACGCTGGCTGACCGCGCCCATGGCATGGCCGAAAGCACATTGCGCCGGCATGTGGCATCCTTGGTCAAAGCGGGTTTGATTGTTCGCCGTGATAGCCCCAACGGCAAACGATACGTGAGACGCAACCAGAGTGGCGACATTGCCCAAGCCTTTGGGTTTGATCTACGCCCCCTGCTCGTCCGCGCCGCCGAGATCAGCGGCGCTTGTCGTGCTGCTGAGGAAGATGCCGCTCGTCGGAAAGAATTGCGCGAATTGATTGTTTTAAAAAAACGTGACGCTCTTAAACTCGCTGAATTTGGTCGTGCCGAAGGAATCGACGCGAATTGGGATGAAATCTTTGATCGGCTTGCTTTGCTGCAACGCCGCGGCCGTCGCAAACTTGACCTGTCATTGCTTGGGGTGCTGCATCAGGACGTGGAAAACCTTCTGATCAAAGTCCAGGATGTGCTTTCGGAAACGCAAGAAATGAGCGGCTATGACAGTCAAAATGAGCGGCACATACAGAGTTCAAAACCTAATACTCTTGAATCTGAACAGACCAATGAAATGGGAGATATTGCAACCAAATCGCAAAACCAAAACACGCAAGAACAGAAACCAGTCGCAGATTTAAGAATTCCTCTGTCGTTGGTTCTGAAAGCCTGCCCTGATATTCATCCTTACGCACGCGATCCAATTCGCCACTGGAACGGACTATATGACGTGGCGCAAGTGGTGCGGGGTATGATGGGGATCAATAATTCCACCTGGTCAGACGCGACAAGAGCAATGGGTCCGGACTGTGCGGCGACCGTGGTGGCCGGTATGTTGCAGCGCATTGACGAGATCAAAAATCCCGGCGGGTATCTTCGGAGTTTGACTCAAAAAGCAGCCCTTGGGAAATTCTCGCCGGGGCCGATGGTGATGTCTTTGCTCAATCGCGACGGCTTTGCAAAAAGTTGACAGCTGTCAACTTTTTAGAGGCTTACGGTTCTGAGTTAGGAAAGTTGACAGCTGTCAACTTTTTGAGGCTCTCAGCGGTTTCGTTGGAAATGGGTCTGAGCACGAACCAGAAAGAGCAGCGCCATACTCGGGACCAAGACTCAAGCTCAAGAAAGCGGCCCCTTGGGGAAGAATGAAGAACGCCCTACCAACCCGACCGGCCAGAGAGGGGGATTTTAACCCGATAGCTTCCGACGTTTTGCGGCGCGCTCTTCACGGGCTTTTTGATCCTCGCCAATGCGAAAGCTTTCTTCGACGAAATCCATATGAACGCGCGCAGCCTGCTCGGCTCGTTCCGCATCTCCGTCCAAGATCGCGTCGACAATGTCTTTGTGTTGCTGCAACAACCGCTCACCAGTGCCGTCCATGGTGCGCAGGAACTTGCGATTGTAAAACACACCCTGGCGAGTCAGGTCGTAAACAGAGGCCATCATATGGATCAAGGTCGTGTTCTGACTCGCGTCAACGACAGCGACATGTAACCGAAGATCGGCTTCTTGGCTGGCGTCGAGGTCGTCGTTTTCCCAAGCCGATTGCATCTCGGTGATAATTTCAGTCAGGCGTTCCTTGTCCGAAGATGTGGCACGCTGGGCTGCGATGCGGGCGGCAAAGCCTTCTTGTTCGCGGCGGTATTCGAGATAGTCGTAAAAGGCGCGGCCATGACGGGCATAAAGCGCCAGAAGGGCAGGGGACATGGCCCGCCCCGTGAGAGACGCGATAAAGCTCCCTTCACCATGACGAACCGTGACCAATCCCCGTGATTCCAGCGTTTGCAATGCCTCGCGCAGTTTTGGCCGCGACACGCCCATCGCTTCGGCCAACTCTCGTTCAGATGGCAGTTTGCGCCCCTCTTTGAGGATGCCGTCAACGATCATTGATTCGATCTGGTCGACCACCGCATCGGCGATTGATTCGTGGCCAACGGGGTCAAACGGGCTTGTATCTGACATCTCGACACTCGGATTTGAGGGTTAACACAAAAAAGTAGTTGTCTGTATTCTTTACCACTGACCCCCATTTTGGCAAGGGCGAAATACCCAAAACTACGGAGACGCTGTTAGCGGTATAGATCGCTGTTTTTGCTCACTATTCGCATTTCTAGGTGAAAAACCCACTGACAAAAGGGCAGGGGGGACATGCCAGTCAACCCGGCCAGCAACCGCTCGCAGTGGTAAAGAAAGTTGTTGACCAGGTTCGATGGTCAATAATATTTACCGATGCATGCCGCTGTGTACCGAGTGTTGAACAGCGGACATGAGACATTCTGGAGGAGACATCATGAAAAAGACCCTGACCACGCTGGCCGTCGCCGCGTCGATCTTGACCGCACCGGCCGCTATGGCTGCCGACAAGCTATTGTTGAAAACACCCATCGCATTCTCGACCTCACTGCCCGGTCTCGGATCGCCCATCCCACGCGTTGCCGAACAGCTGGACCTGATGTCCGGCGGCACATTGAAGATGAAAGTCTATGAGCCCGGCAAACTGGTAAAGCCGTTCGAGATCCTTGACGCCGTGTCGTCGGGCAAGATCAATTCCGGTTACACCACTGCGGGTTACTGGGCGGGCAAAATCCCGGCGGCTCCGTTGTTCAGCGCGGTACCATTTGGCCCAGAGGCGGGCGAATACATGGCATGGCTCTACTACGGCAACGGCATGACGCTTTATCAAGAGATGTACGACCAAGCCGGTTACAACGTGAAGGTCATGCCCTGCGCGATCATCGCACCGGAAACCTCGGGTTGGTTCGCAAAAGAGATCAACACCCCCGAAGACCTCGACGGTTTGAAAATGCGCTTCTTTGGCCTTGGTGGCAAAGTCATGCAGAAGCTGGGTGTTGCGACATCGCTTTTGCCCGGTGGTGAAATCTTCCCTGCGTTGGAAAAAGGCGCGATTGACGCGACCGAATTCTCGATGCCGGCGATTGATGCGCGTCTTGGCTTCCACAAACTGGTCAAGTTCAACTACTTCCCCGGCTGGCACCAGCAGGCGACCGTGTTTGAACTTATGGTCAACAAAGACGTATGGAACGGCGCAAGCGATCAGCACAAAGCAATCATCGAAAACGCCTGTAAAGCATCCATGACCGACAGCTTTGCCGAAGGTGAAGCGATCCAACACGCGGCTTTGATCGACAACGTTGAAAACAACGGTGTTCAGATCAAACAGTGGAACGATGAAATGCTGTCGACCTTCCGCACAACTTGGGAAGACGTGGCCAAAGAAGAAGCCGATGGCGATGCGTTTTTTGCCAAGGTTCTGGCGGACATGAATGAATTCCGTGGCGGTTACGCCGTCTGGAAAGAAAACGCCTTCCTCCCGCGCAAGTAAGTTTCTCGACGACTTGCGCAACACTGGGGCGGCTCCCTTGCTTTTGGCCGCCGCCCCATTTTTAGAGCGATCTTAAAGGTCGCTCACCTCCCTTCCTGCCCCCCTTTGTCATTTTGCCAACTTCTGAGGAGGAGACGATGGCCCAAGATACGCATCAGAACGCTGTGGACATGACCGATCCGGTCGATGTTTATGAGCATATCCTCGAACACGAGGAGCGTGACACGCAAGAGATTGCCGTGGCGCTGGACAAGACGGTCAAAGGCATCGGCAATGTGGTCATGTGGGCCAATGTATTGTTGATCGCTGCGATCGTTGGTCAGGTGGCGATGCGCTACCTGTTCAACCAGAACTATCCGAAGCTGGATGAGATTCAGTGGCATTTCTACGGGCTGGTCACGATGATCGGCATTTCTTATGCGATGGTCACCGACAGCCATGTGCGTGTTGATATCCTGCATATGCAGCTAAGCCGCCGGGCGCAGCGTGTTATTGAAATCATTGGGATTTTGGCGCTTTTGGTGCCGTTTATCTATCTGATGGTCGATCAGGGTTGGGATTATTTCTACGAAAGCTGGCGGGTGAATGAACGCAGTGATAGCCCGACCGGATTGCCGGGTCGCTGGGCGCTCAAGGCGGTTATTCCAGCGAGCTTTGTGTTGCTGGCTGTGGCGGCATTGGCGCGCCTGATCCATGACGGGCATGCGATTATGACGAATTACGAAGACGAACGTCAGGGCAAGGATCTGCGCTTGATCCTTTGGGCGTTGATTGGCTTTGGCGTGGTGGCGACGGCGCTGACCTTCCTTGTGCATACGACCGAGGAAAAGCTTGTCATCGCGATGTTCCTGACCTTTATCGCACTGCTGTTCACCGGGTTTCCAGTGGCTTGGACATTGGCCGGAGTTGGCGTGGCCTATTGCGGTTTGGCCTATCTCTTTGACAACGGCATGATGAATTGGACCGGGTTGGAAGAGACCCTGACCGGTTTGGATTACCTTACGCTTGGCGCGGTGGTGAACCGGGTCTATTCGACGATGTCGAACGCGGTTCTTGTCGCGCTCCCGATGTTCATTTTCATGGGGCTGATGCTTGATGAATCCGGGGTTGCCGAACGTCTGATGAGCGCGATGCAGCGGTTGTTTGGCACGGTGCGCGGTGGTCTGGCGATCACAGTGACATTGATCGGGATTATCCTTGCGGCGTCGACCGGGATTATCGGTGCGTCGGTGGTTTTGTTGGGCGTGCTGAGTCTGCCCTCGATGATGGAGCAAAAATATTCGCCCAGCCTCGCGGCGGGTGTGGTGTCGGCATCGGGGACCTTGGGCATCTTGATCCCTCCGTCGATCATGTTGGTGATCATGGCGGACCAGATGGCGCTTAGTGTCGGTGACCTTTTCATGGCCGCCGTGTTCCCCGGTGTGATCATCGGTGTGCTCTACCTGACCTATATCTTTGTCATCGCCCTGGTGAAACGCGACGTCGCCCCGGTTCCCGAAGGCGCAAAACGCCCCGATTGGGCGGCGATCAAAGACGTGATGGTCGCGGTTCTGCCAACTCTGGCCTTGATTTTGGCCGTGTTAGGGTCGATTTTCGGCGGCTTGGCCACACCAACCGAAGCCAGTGGGGTAGGGGCCTTGGGCGCAACATTGTTGGCGCTGGGATACCGCAAGCTGACCTTCCAAAAACTGGTCAACGTGCTGAAATCCACCTTCAACACCACCGCCTATATCTTTGCGATCTTCCTTGGGGCGACGGTCTTTAGCTATGTGCTGCGCGAACTCGGCGGCGACGCCTTGATCGAGGAAATGATCCTTGGCACCGGACTTGGCCCCAATGGCACCGTTTTGATCATCCTGTTCATCGTCTTCTTGCTGGGCTTTGTGCTCGACTGGATCGAAATCACCCTGATCGTGCTGCCGCTGATGCGTCCGATCATCAACAGCCTCGGCCTCGACATTCCGGGCTTTGGTGCGATGGATGAACCGGCGTTGATCTGGTTCGTGATCCTTGTGGCGGTGACCTTACAAACCTCGTTCCTCACCCCGCCGGTTGGATTTGCGCTCTTCTACCTCAAAGGGGTGTGCCCGCCGCAGATCAAGCTCACTGACATCTACAAAGGCATCATTCCCTTTGTGCTTCTTCAGCTCACCGGCCTCGCCTTTGTCTTCCTGTGGCCTGCACTGGCGACATGGTTGCCCTCGGTCGCATACTAGGGGAGGGTGACGCCATGACAGATCAAGACCTTATCAAACGGTTCACTCAGATTTGCGGCACCAAACATGTGATGACCGACGCCAAGGCGACCCTGCGGTTTCGCAAAGGCTTTCGATCTGGCGAAGGTGAGGCGCTGGCGGTGGTGCAACCGGGGTCTTTGTTGGAGCAATGGCAGGTGCTTGAGGCCTGTGTGGCGGCGGATAAAATCGTCATCATGCAGGCGGCCAACACCGGGTTGACCGAAGGGTCGACCCCAAAGGGCAGCTATGACCGCGATGTGGTTTTGATCAACACCCGGCGCATGGATGATATTCAGGTTATCAAAGGCGGGGATCAGGTGATTTCCTTTCCCGGATCGACCCTATTCCGCCTTGAAAAGATCCTTGCCCCGCTTGGGCGGCAACCGCATTCGGTGATCGGATCGTCCTGTATCGGGGCGTCGGTTGTTGGTGGCGTGTGCAACAATTCCGGCGGGGCGTTGGTGGAACGGGGGCCAAGCTATACCGAACTGTCCCTCTATGCGCAGATCACTGCCGAGGGGCGGCTTGAACTGGTCAATCATTTGGGGATCAATCTGGGCGAGACACCCGAAGACATCCTAATGCGGTTGCAATCCGGGGACTATGATCCGGCCGCGGTTGAAGATAGCAATCGCCGTGCATCAGACACGGATTACGCCCGGCGTGTGCGCAATATCGAGGCCGACACCCCGGCGCGGTTCAATGCCGACAAATCTCGTCTCTATGAAAGTGCGGGCTGTGCCGGGAAGCTTGCGGTATTTGCGGTGCGCTTGGACACCTATGCCAAGAATGACGAGGAGCGCACCTTTTATATCGGTTCACGCGATACGGCGGCGCTTGGCGCATTGCGACGGCGGATTTTGGCGGGGTTCGACACCCTTCCGGTAAGCGCCGAGTACCTGCATGAGGATGTGTTTGACCTGTCGGACGTCTATGGCAAAGACACGATGGTGATGATCGACAAGCTTGGCACCGATCGCTTGCCGATGTTCTTTGCGCTCAAAGGTTCGGTGGATGCGCGGCTGTCTCGGGTGCCGGGCATGGCGAATTTCACTGACAAATTCATGCAATTTGCCGCGCGTCTCTGGCCCGATGTGGTTCCGGCGCGGATGCGAGACTATCGTGATGCCTTTCCCCATCATCTGATCCTGAAAATGCGTGATGGCGGTATTGATGAAGCGCGGGCGCTTTTGTCGGATATGGCTGGGGCAGGGCAGCTCGATTTCTTTGAATGCGATGAACGTGAGGCCAAAATGGCCGGGTTGTTGCGCTTTGCCGCCGCCGGTGCGGCGGTGCGGTATATGAATGTGCATCGCAGCGAGGTCGAAGACATCATTGCGCTGGATATCGCGCTACGCCGCAATGACGAGGATTGGTTCGAGGACCTGCCCGCCGAGATCGCCGATCAGCTGGTCAGCAAGCTCTATTACGGGCATTTCATGTGCCATGTTCTGCATCAGGACTACATCGTCAAAAAAGGCAGTGATCCCAAGGCGATCAAGGCGGCGATGTTGGAGATTTTGGACAAGCGCGGGGCGGAATACCCCGCGGAACACAATGTTGGGCATCTCTATCCAGCCAAGCCCGATCTGGCGGCATTTTATCAGTCGGTTGATCCGACCAATAGCCTAAATCCCGGAATCGGGAAAATGTCGCGCAACAAAAACTATACGTGACCTCCTGACCGGAAGCTCCGGTTAGGCCCTCTCAAATTCAAACAAAACAGGAGCGCGCAAATGCCAGGCTTCAGCAAGATATTGATAGCG
>NZ_JBZXVN010000036.1:0-54387 GCF_058892305.1 Pelagimonas sp. | reverse complement strand
GCCTAGGTCGCGGTCACGGTCGGCCAAAAAGTCAGCGAAGGCGACCTCCTGCTCACCATCGAAGCCATGAAAATGGAAACCGCCCTCCACGCCGAAAAAGACGCCGTGATCACAGCTATCCACATCTCACCAGGCGCTCAAATCGACGCAAAAGACCTTCTCGTCGAATTGGGGTAAGATCAGACTGACGAAAGGTGGGTAAGCGTTCCCACTTTGTCCGAGGGGCAGGTTTGGGTTTGAAGAAGAGATATGTTTTGGGTTGGACGGCTGTGGTGGTGGGTGCGGCATTTGCAGTCATGCATAGGCCTAGCCCATGCCCGGATCTCACGCATCTGACGGCGAAGGCGCGTGTTGTGGACACGCTAGCACAGGCCGCCAAGGTCCAATTTTCGGTACCGGTGCAATCGGCGAAAGCGAGCCTTTGGTCAGCCGTTGAAATTGTTGATATCAGCGGCCCGGCGATGATGTTTGAACCCGATGACATGGTTTATGTCACCTATAGGCTTTCAAAATGCGGGGCGGGCGAGGCTCAAACACTTCGGTTTCAGTGCAATCGCACATGGGGGCAACCGTTGGAGGCGGATTGTCCAAAGCTGTTTATGCAGTGATCGAGGAGTTGGCTAGGGGATCGGTTTTGGCGGCATAAGGCCTTGAACTTGCGCAGGGTTGAGATCAAAATTTGGCATTGATTTGAGCGGGGCAGGTGCCTTTCGGTCGGCTATGTGATCTCGTGTTGGGAGCGGTCCGAGCCAGTCGCCTTGCCAAGAGACCCCACATTTGCGCAGAGCGATGATAATCGCAGGTGGTGTTTTTGATCGTCCAAAGGCCCGGCCCATACCGTCGTCGGCGTTGATGGTTTCATAGGCCGAGGGTGGGGCTGAGGATTGGTCCAGCAACACCGCCCAAGACATGTGCCAGCCCAATTGTCCGGATAGGACGTAGGTATCGGTGTTGAGATCAATCCACCGGGACAAGTGATAGGGTTTGTAGTCGGTTTCTTGTACAATGCCTTTGTCGAGCAAACAGGGGAGGATAGCGGGGGGAGGCACCGTCAGGGTGTCACCGACGGCAATGGAGGCCCAATGGCCAATGAGGAGCGCGAGACAGAATGGGTGTTTCATTCAGTGCGTGTCCAATTGTTCCAACCCATCTTTGATTTCATAGTAATCGCCTTTGTCAGCAACGAATATGTGCTTGCCCATCTGAAGGCCGGTTGGGGTGTCAATACATCCGGCGGCGATGGCGATGCCGGGTTCGGTATTGAGGCGGTAAAACAGGGACGAGCCGCAGAATTTGCAAAAGCCGCGTTTGGCGAAATCAGAGGAGGCGTACCATGTGAGGCCTTCGTCATTGGCAAAGGTCAGGTCGGTGACATCGCTGGCTTGGGTTGAGGCCCAGATATGCCCGCTGGCGCGACGACATTGGCTACAGTGACAGGCGGTGACGGTTTTGCGCACGGCGGGCACTGAAAAACTGACTTTGCCGCAATCGCATTTGCCGGTGATCATCTGGGTGTCTCCCTCTTGGATGCTGGCGATTTTAATGGCGGGTGGCGGGGTGCCACCCCTGTTTTTGCTGTGTTTTTGTAAGCACGCCTTACAAGTTGGGGCGGGTCAGCGGCTAGTAATCTTTTTCGAAGAAGATGCCGATCCCGGTGTCACCGTCGCTATCAAGGCGACCGCGAACCGTCACATTCGGGGTCAGGTCGAGGTTGAGGTTGATCTGGCTGTCGCCACCGCTTTTGATCGTCACATCGGTATAGACGTTGTCGGAGACATATTTGCCGATCTTGGCCTGAGCTTCGCCGTCTTCGTCGGTTCCAATGTCCAGCTCATCCACACCAAGGTTTTGGCGCAACCGTTCGGTGATCCCAAGCCCGCCCCGGCCTGACAGGGTGCGGATCGCCGCGGCCAGTTGCACCGCCTGAAGGGCCGAAATGGAGGTGACGTTTTTGCCAAAGAGGAAATAGCTCAGCGCCTCGTCCTGCGGCAGTTCGGGAACCGAGGTGACGGAGAGCTCGGGTGATGATGCCAGCCCAAAAAGGCGCAGGGTGACGGTGACGTCTTCGACTTCGGAGGAGGCGGAGAAATCAATCACCGGGTCAAAGCTGCCGCGCAGGCGAGCGCTTCCTTCGGTTAAATCTAGGCGACGGCCCAACAGGTCAATCCGCCCGCGAATAAGGTCAAACCCGCCAATGGGAACGATGTCGTTTGACGTGCCAGTGAGCCGCAAAGAGCCGCCCAATTCGGCATCAAGACCGCGGCCGCGAATGAACAGTTTGGCCGGAGCGGTGATGGTGAGGTCGAGCGGATAGGCGACGGAGGGCTCCGGGGCGGTGTCGGGGGTTTCATCCAGCCCGGCAAAGCGCAGGGTGCGTTGAACCTTGGCGGAGGGGTTGAGATGGCGAAGCCCTTCGAGGGCCGAGTAGGACGGGTTGAACTGGGGGATGCGCATTTCGGCGCTGGTGAAGACGATGGCTCCGCCAATGCCCGCCCCGCCGGTGAGCGGGCCTTGGACGCGCAGATCCCCCTCTAGATTGACTTCATAAAGGCTTGGGTCGCGTAGGGTGACATTGGCCAAAGTTGCGGAGAGATCGGCGGTATAGGGCGCGGTGAGTGAGATCGGACCGGCCGCCCGGAAGCGCCCGCCCGATGCAATTTTGCCCGAGATATCCAACGTGGCGCGTCCCGATGAGAGAGTGACAGGCCCGTCGATCTTTTCGACGGTAATGCCGAGAGCGGGGGTGGTAAAGCGCCCTTGGGACAGGCTGATTTGCCCGGTTAGGGACTTGAGGGCAGGGGGGCCATTGATCGACAGGTTGAAATCCGCCTGACCCGAGACAGCCTGACCTTTGAGATAGCGGTTGACGATGGCCAGTGGGGCCGTGCCGGTCATCCCAAGATCAAGGCGCGAGGCATCGGCGGCCACGCGCCCTTGGGTGGACAGGGTAATACCCCCCGGACCGTTGCCCGAGGCGCTGACTTGCCAATCGGACGCTTGCTTGACCGCTGTGCCAGAAAACTGCACCGCGCCGGGAAAATCGGGGACAATACGCGCCAGATCAGGCAGAGAAATTTGATAGCGAAGATCGCCGGTTGTCGGGCCAAACTGACCAGAGAGATCGGCGTTTAAGCCGGAGGCCGTCAGGTCGAGTTGCCGAATCGTGACGTTGTCACCTTTGCGGGTCGCGGACAGGGTGTAGCGCGAAACGCCGCGCAACAAAGGCTCTACCGTCGCATTTCCAAAGCGCGGATTGGAGAGCGTGCCATTGGCGGCCAGATCAAAGGACAGGTCCTGCATATCGGCGTGGCCCTTGGCCGAAAGGGTGGCCGCCCCCGCCAAGGGTTGGCCAACAAGACGGGCATAGGCAGCAAGCTGGCCGATATTGGCGGTCAGATCACCCGATGCCACCCATTCGGAAGGGGCCGTTTGATCCACGCGGCCGCTGAACTTGGCATTTGTTGCGCCGGGCAGGGTGGAGGAGGCGGTGACCAGCCAATCCTCGCCCTTTTGACGGGCCGTGGCGTTTAACGTGGCGGGGCCGGTCAAGGCAGGCAGGGACAGGCCGATATTGCGCAAACGGGCGTTGAAATCGGCGGTGCTGGTGCCGTCGGATAGGGTTCCGGTGAGTGACAGGCTGGCCTCGGGGGTGTCAATCAGGGCCGGGGTTATGTGCAACCCATCGGTGTCGCGAGAGGCACTAAGCGAAAGCTCTCCACGTCCCAGGATCAAGGGATCAACCTGTTGAATGCCGGTCTGGATGTCTTGGGTCTCGCCTAGGAAGCGCAGCGCAAAGCCACCCGTCAGCGGGGAAATGTCGCCAGTAATAGACAGGTTCGCGGCACCTGAGAGTTTCAGACCAGCCAGATCATCAAATCGGGTTAGATCGGTGGCTGACAGGGTGACATCCGGCGTGAGGGTCAGGGTTTTGAGCTGTGTCGGGTCAGACAGGGTCAGCGCCCCGATGAGCCCGTAGTCTTGGCCCCTCACGGCAAGATTGCGAAGCGTCAGCGGGGCAGAAGGGGCCCAGTCAAACGCCAATCCGCCGTTTAACGCGGTTCCGATTGCGCGGGCCAGCGGGGCGTTGTCGGGTAGGATCGAGGCGGCGTCAAAGGTCAGATCGCCGGTGACGTGCCCCGCGCTTTGATCAATCTTGCCGGCCCCGTCAAAGCCGACCGACCCAAGGGTCAACCCGTCTTGGACCAAGCCCATGACCCGCCCTGATAAGTGCCATTCGGCCCCAGTGGTCGCGTCAAAGCCCCCCGACAAGATCGCGGCACGAATGGCGGTGCGGGGGCCGGGCAGTGGCAGAATAACGCGTTCACCGCTTGGCGGGGTGATCGCGCCATCAAGCAACAAGGTTTGAGGCCAGCCATCCGCACCTATGGTGCCGGACCCGTGGAGATGCAGGGCCGCTGCGGTTAAATTGAGTTGGCTGATCTGTAGCGCGCCGACCGCGTCGCGTTTCCCCCGCGCCTGAAGTTGCACAGAGTCGCCAAGGAAGTCGGCGAAGTCGGGCACAAAGACCGGGGCAATATCGCCACCAAGATCGGCGGCAAACCGCGAGGCACCGTCGGCATCCGTCAGCAACGTGACGGTCCCGGTCAGGCGTTTTTGCCCGTCGGTGGACAGGTTAATCTCGGCCTTGAAATCGTCAACTGGATCCCGGCCCAAAGCCGTCAGATGCACCGAAGGTTTGCCGGGCAGGGACAAGAGATTTGCGGCAAGGCCGTCTTCGGGTTCTTGCAGATTGAGGTTGAGGTCTAGCACCCGGCTCGCATTATTGAAGCCACCGGACAAAGCGATCTTGCCGGGCTGATCCAACCGTTCAAGGTTTAGATCAACACGCCCGGCCCCGTCGGCCAGATTGGCAGACCCGTCAAAACGGACGGTGGCGGTGTGCCCAAGCAAAGCTTTGCCCAAAACGGCCTTTGCGATCGACATTTTGGCAATGTCGACGGACACAGGTAGGTCAGGCAAGGCAAAAGGTGTGGCGGCGGCAGCCGGAATGGCCGGATCGGAAGGGGGCAGCGGCGCGCGCGGCAGATCAATATTGCCGATCGAGATTTCGTCTATCTCGATGGCCCCTCTCAGAAGGGCCGAGCGGCTCCAAATCAGGGCGACTTCGGTGGCGCGAAACCAAACGCCATCGGTGTCGGTCACGGTGATCTCGTCGATGGTGGCGCGGCTGGACAAGGCCCCGCTGAATCCGTTGAGGGTAACGGTGCGGCCGGGGGCAGAAAGAGCGTCTTCTAAAAGGCCCTGAATATAGCCGCGATCGCTGTTGCGGTCTTGCGCCATGGCCGAAAGCGGGGTGAGGAGGGCGAGGCACACCGCCAAAAGACGCAGCATCAAAACGCCTGCCCAATGCCGATATAGACTTGGACGCCATCGTCGGTTTGACCTGCCAAGGGCCCCGCTAGGTCAACACGGATCGGTCCAACCGGTGTCTTATAGCGCAGGCCAAGGCCACCGCCCGCGTGCCAGTCCCCGTCCTTAAAGCCATCGGCACCGACGAAGCCAGCATCGGCAAAGCCGACAAGGCCGATGGTGTCGGTCAGGGCATAGCGGATCTCGGCGGAGGTTGCGGCGAGCGCCTTACCGCCAAGATCTTGGCCATCATGTGTGGCCCCGAGCGATTCATAAGGTTGGCCGCGGACTGTGCCGCTCCCACCGGAATAAAACAGGAAGCCGGGGGGCGCATCGACAGCGTCCGGGCCGGTTAGCGTACCAAGTTGTAAACGCCCGGCCAAAACCGTGCCGGTGTCCCCCAAACTGGCATAGCCCCGACCGTCAAAGGTAAACCGCGTTCCGCTTTCGCCATTGCGCGCGTCATGGAACGGTTCAAATTCAGTGTTGATGTAATAGCCTGATGTGGTGTCGAGCTTGTCATTGCGCCGGTCGTAGGTGAGCGCCATGGGCAAGCTATAGATCAGCAACTCGCGGGTGGTTTGCGGATCGGCAAATCGGTCGGTCACTTCGGAGTAACTCACAGCGAGACCCAAATCCCCGGTCAGGTGTTCGTTGAACTCGCGCGAGGCACCAAGGGTCAACCCAACTTTGCTCTCGGTATAGTCGGGCTCGTCCTCATGGCTTAGCTCGAACTCGGTATAGAATTGAGTGTCGGGGCCATAGACGGCGGGCTTTTCAAGGCGAAAGGTCAGGGCGTAGTCGATGCCAAGGCCCTCTGCGCCAATCTGGGTGATTTCTCCGTCAATGCGCAGGCGTTCAGCCCCGCCAAACAGATTGCGATGTAGCCAGAACCCCGACAAGGTCAGCCCATCAAGGGTCGAAACCTCTGCGCCGCCGCCGATACGACGCGCCTTGCGGTCGATGACATTGATGGTCAGGTCAAGGTTGCCGTCGGCGCCGGGTTGGTCGGCTTCGGCGATTTGAACGGATTGAAATGTGCCGGTGCGGCGCAAACGGGCCGCCGCCTTTTCAACATCATCTGGATGGTAACGATCGCCGCGTGGAATACCGGCGATTTGACGGACCCGTCCCGGTTTGACCGTGGATTCGCCGGTGACAGTCACATCGCCAAACCGCAACCGAGGGCCGGGAGCGATTTGAACCCCGACGTTGAGCTTGCTGGCACCATGGTCGGCGCTGATGTCCTGTGCAGCAATATTGGCCTTGGCATAACCTGCGGCGCGCCAATCGGTGACGGCGCTTTGGGCGGCATTGCGCACAGCGGTCGCGAGGGCGGGTTGACCGGGCGCAAACCCCTCTGGCACCGAAGCACCCGGAGCCAGAGGGCCCAAGCGGGCCTTGCCAAAAACAAACCGTTGGCCGGGTTCGACAAGAATGCGCAGGTTTTTAATTTGGCCGGGCGGATGAAAGGGGTCAATCTGGGCCGCTTCTTGGCCGTCAAGCTCAATCCGAACACTGGCGGAATAGTAGCCTTGGGCATAGAGAGCTTCGACCATATTTGCATAGTCGGCTTGCGCCGCAGTTAGCACATCTCGTGGTGTCACATCGGGTTGACCCACCAGCGGCAGGGCGATGGAAGCGTTTTTGAGGCTGTCTCGTAACGCATCGTTGTCAGTGTTCAGGAGGCTGATCTTGGCCTTGTCTAGCGCAAAGGCAGGTGTGCAGAGAGATCCGGCAAGCGCCAGTCCCCAAAGTGCCATTCGTATGCCATTTCCGCTGCGCGACATGATTTGCCCCACCTTTTTATCTTAATCTATGTCAGCGCGTGGCCTTGGGCCATGGTGAAATGCACCTTTTGACGTCAATTGGCGATTTTGCTCCGAGGCCCGAATAGCGAAGACATTGTTTGCGTGGCGTCGCTCGGCTAGGGTCGCGCGGATACGTGGCTTTTGTCTTTGGGCGAAGGCATTGAGAGGCAAGGCAAATGAGGCGCAATCGCGGCTTTCGATCGAGGTCGCGACCTCATGAATGAATTTGGTTGGCGAGCAAGGTAGATGATGAAAGCTTTGAAGGGTATCGCGGGTGTTTTGGCGGTTAGTGGCATCGCAGTGGCCACCATTTGGGCGGTGATGGCGATTTGGTACCGTTTTCCGACCACGGAAATCATCCGAATAGGTTTATGCGGCACGATGACATTGGCCGGGGTGATTGGTGCTCTGACGCTTTTCGGCCGCCATCGCATCAAAGGCGTGATGGCTTTTTCTCTGTCTTTTGTGGCCATTTTGTTCTGGTGGAACACCTTGCCGCCGCCCGCTGATCGTGAGTGGGCACGCGACGTGGCGCGCCAACCGTATGGCGAGATAAGCGGAGATACCCTCACGCTTCATGATATCCGAGATTTCAATTGGCGCAGCAAAGAGGACTTCGACGAGAACTGGGTCAGCAAAGATTATGACCTCAGCCAGATCAAAAGCACCGATGTGTTCTTTTCCTATTGGGGACCGCAATACATGGCGCATTTGATTGTCAGTTTTGGGTTCGCCAATGGCGATCATCTGGCTTGGTCGGTTGAGGTGCGTCGCCAAAAGGGCGGCGGCTTTTCCCCGGTTGCCGATATGTTCAAGGCCAACACCCTGTCGATTTTGGCGGCGACCGAACGCGATATTGTCGGGTTGCGCACCAATGTGCGAGGTGAAGATGTTCAGCTCTACCGGTTGCAGGTCCGTGAGGCGGCGGCGCGCCGGATTTTAACCGGATTTGTCGAAGACGCCACGGATTTGGCGGCCAAGCCCCGTTGGTACAACTCCTTGTTCACCAATTGCACCACGGTCGTCACCAAGATCATGGACGGGGTTGGGGCTGGCCAAGCATGGGATTGGCGCGTTGTTGCCAATGGCTATCTTCCGGAATTTGCCTACGACATTGGCGCTGTGAACACCGATGTGTCGTTTGAAGAGTTGCGCGATTTGGGTCGTGTTGCCCCACGGGCCATAGAGCATGGGTTGGAGCCGGGGTTCTCGGATGCGATCCGGGTTGGTGTTCCGGTTCCCTAGAGTCAGAGCCCTAGGTGAGATGGGTCAATTTCCGGGTTGCCTGAAAAACTAAATCGTTTTAGTAGATGTTTTACACAGTACCAACCCGCTCTTGGCTGTGCCTATGGGGTTTCCACCCTGATCAGCTGCCGAGAGAGTGTTCCAAAGGACAGGACATGACCCAGAATTCGCTCGCGCGTCGTTTTCCCAAGGATTTCAAATTTGGTGTGGCCACCGCTTCGTTTCAGATAGAGGGGGCCACCAAACAAGGCGGACGTGGCCCGACGATCTGGGATGCGTTTTCGCATATGCCGGGGCGGGTCTATGAGGGGCATACCGGCAATGAGGCCTGTGACCATTACAACCGCTGGCAAAGCGATCTTGATCTGATCAAAACGCTCAACGTCGATGCCTATCGGTTTTCGATTGCGTGGTCGCGGGTCTTGCCCGAGGGGCGGGGCCGGGTGAACCAAGAAGGTTTGGACTTTTATGACCGGTTAGTGGATGGGTTGGTTGCGCGCGGCATCGCCGTGTTCCCGACCTTGTACCACTGGGATTTGCCATTGGCGCTTACCGGATATGGCGGTTGGACAGACCGCGATACGTCGGATGCCTTTGCCGAATACACAAGCCATGTGGTGCGCCGGTTGGGCGACCGGATTGATGCGCTGGCGACATTTAACGAACCGTGGTGTTCTTCCTATCTTGGTCACTATGTTGGTAAACATGCGCCGGGCGAAAAGAATATCGACGCGGCAATGGCGGCGACCCATGTGATCAATCTTGCCCATGGCAAGGCCGTGATGGCGGCGCGGGCCGAACGCCCCGATATTCAAATGGGCGTGGTTCTCAATTCAATCTCGACCTATGCGGCGACGGATCACCCCGATGATGTCGCGGCGGCCGAGCGGCATTTCCAATTTCATAACGAAATCTATTTTGGCCCGATGTTCAACGGCCGCTATGGCGATCAGTTCCTTGCGGCCTATGGTGACAAGTTGGGGATGCAAGATGGGGATATGGAGATCACCAAACAGCCGCTGGATTGGTGGGGGTTCAACTATTATTACCCGGCGTCGGTCAAACATGATCCCAGCCCAAGCGCCGAGTTTCCGGCTACGGTTGCGGTGCCCTCGACCTCGTCAAATGTGCGCACCGACATCGGGTGGGAGATCAAGTCGGAAGGTCTGACCCATTTGTTGACGCAAGTTTACGACCGCTTTGATTTGCCACCCTGTTACATCACGGAAAACGGTGCGTGTTATAACATGGGTCCGGGCAAAGACGGTGCCGTCGATGATCAGCCACGTCTCGACTATCTGGTGGATCATATCGGCAAGGCCGCTGATGCCATGGATGCAGGCATTCCGCTGCGCGGTTATTTTGCGTGGTCACTGATGGATAATTTCGAGTGGTCCGAGGGGTATAAAATGCGCTTTGGCATTGTGCATGTCGATTATGAGACTCAGGTCAGAACCATCAAAAAAAGTGGGTATTGGTATGCAGATTTATGCGCGGATCACGCCGCTGAGTGAGGTGAAAAGGTCAGGTGAGGGTACCCTCACCTGACTCTAAGGGCGATTAGCCGGGAATAATGGGCTGTACCGGGGGCTGTTGGGCTTCCCATAGCGCTTGAAACTCGACAAGACCAAGATTGGCGATGGTTTCGTTGTTGGGGCCAAGTACCTCGTAGATCACGCCATCGGTGCCGCGATTGCTAAACAGAGCAATACAGTCAATGTCGCCCCCGCCTTCGGTATGAGGGGCGCCACCAGCTTTCTTTTCCACATAGCTTGCGGTGGGCCGGATTTCCGCCAAATCGCCGGCGTCATTATAGATGCGCAATTCACCCTGAAGGATAAAGGTGCTGTAATCGGCGTGGTGGCGGTGTTTGACCACCTGCTCATTGGCCGCGAATTTGAATAAGACGTCGACGATCTTTTTCTCAGCGTCGACTTTGACCACATGGTACCAGATGTGGTCAAACCCATCGAGCGTATTCCAGATGATATTGCTTTGGTCAAAGCTTGCATCTTGGACTGCGGCGCTGGCCGTTGCGGCGTTCAGCCCGGCGAGTGTTGTTGCGCCCAAACCCACGAGCCCCTGTCGACGGGTTATTTTGAGTTGTGTCATATGCCGTTCCTTTCTCATCACGTTTTGGCCTTGTGATGGAGGGAAAAAAGCAGAAGACATGTGTGAGATTTTTGCAAATTTTGCGCAAGGGTTTCGCAAATTCAACCTGCTTAGACGAACTGGCCTCGCGTGGGTTTATTTCGGCACTTCCAAAAACTGCATCACCGGTTTTTCCGGGTGCTCGATCCGTTCAATGGCGGCCCGTGCGAGGAATTCACCGGCGGCAAGCGCATCCTCGTGCAAAGCATGGATCGCCGGGCGGAACCGTTGCAGGAACGGAATCGCCTCTTTGGAAAAGACATCGACTTGATCACCGACGGTGAGCCCGGCCTTTTCAAGGCCGGAAACCCCGGCCATACAGGAGTTCGCGGAGCCGAAAATCACCCCGTCTGTGGCGACGTTTTCCTGAAACAGATTTGCGATTTCTGTTTCGATCTTAACGGCCGTATCATCCGAAGTGATGCGTTGCATGACATGTAGATCAACCCCTTGGGCGTTAGCCTCTTGCGTGGCCCCGCGGATCATCTCCTGCGCGTAATTGTGGTCACGCGGCGGCGCGACAAGGCGGATTGATCTGCGCCCCTGTTGCGCCAAACGCCGGACCGCCAATTTACCAAAGGTAAAGTTGTCAAAGTCGAAATAGGCATGTTTATCGGCCCAAACTGTTCGACCATGGGTGGCAAAGGGAAACCCCTTGTCCAAAAGATAGCGCACGCGGGGATCTTCGGGCAGGATCTGGTTTAGGATCACCGCATCGGCGGCATTGGTTTCAACAATGTGCCGAACAGAACGCATCGGGTCTTCGTCATTGAAAAACGGCGTGATCGTCAGGTGATAACGGGTATCACGTAGGGCCGTCGCGGTGCCATTGATCAGCCGCGCGGTGAGATTCATCACATCGGCTTCGCTGCTGAGAACCAAAGACAACACAAAGGTCCGCCCGGTGCGCAAGCGTAGACCCGCGCGGTTTGGCACATAGCCAATTTCGTCGGCGACCTTGCGCACCCGTTCGCGGGTTTTCTGGCCGATGTCTTCGGCACCGGACAGAGCGCGCGATACGGTTGGGACCGCCAAGCCGGTCATTTGGGCAATGGTTTTGAGCGTAGGGCGCGGCGACTTGGTCATGAGTGGTACGATTAGTCCTTAAAACATTGAGCCAATCTAACGCAGTGACTGATGCTGCTCAATTGAAACGGGATCGTTTTCATAGGGTGCGACAAATGTGTTGCAATGTAAATCTAAAACGTTTTAGTTTATCTATAACGATTTAGATTGTGACTCGAAACAACCAGGGCCAGCTAAATCGTCGCGAAACTCTAGGGAGGAGAAGACAGATGAATTGGATGGGTGCGTTTCTAGCGACAACATCTCTGGGCATTGCTGGGGCGGCGATGGCCGAACCGGTGAAACTAGAAGTCACACATTGGTGGACATCCGGGGGCGAAGCCGCCGCCGTTGGTGCGTTGGCCGATGTGTTTTCGAGCAAGTCGGAACATGAATGGGTTGACGGGGCAATTGCCGGAGGTGGCGGCACCGCGCGGCCCGTTATGATCAGCCGCATCACCGGCGGAGACCCAATGCACGCCACCCAATTCAACCACGGCCGTCAGGCAGAGGAGCTGGTTGAGGCGGGTCTGATGTTAGACCTGACCGATGTGGCCGAGGCCGAGGGTTGGCGCGATACCATAAATCCGGTTGATCTTTTGGACAGCTGTACGATCGACGGTCGCGTTTATTGCGTGCCGATCAACATTCATTCCTGGCAGTGGTTGTGGCTTAGCAACAAGGCCTTTGCCGATGCGGGCGTTGACGTACCAAGCACCTGGGGTGAATTTGTGGCAGCGGCTCCGGCGCTTGAAGCCGCTGGCAAAGTGCCCTTGGCCGTGGGTCAGCAAAGCTGGCAGACATCCGGTGCCTTTGGTGTCTTGAACGTTGCCGTCGGCGGCGAGGATCTGTGGCGCAAAGTCAATGTCGACAAATCCGAAGAGGCGGCCCGTTCGCCCGAAATGACCGCCGTGTTCGAAGCCGCGGACACCGCGCGTAAGCTCTCGGCCGATTCCAATGTGGGTGACTGGAACCTTGCCACGGCGATGGTGATCAATGGTGACGCGGGCGCGCAAATTATGGGTGATTGGGCGCAGGGTGAATTCGCCGTTGCCGGTAAGGTCGCGGGCGAAGATTACACATGTTTGCCGGGTCTTGGTGTGCATGAGATTATCTCGACCGGGGGGGATGCGTTTTACTTTCCCAAACATGATGATCCCGCCGTGACCGCCGCGCAAAAAGAGCTTGCCAGTGTGATGTTCTCGAAAGAGGCGCAGGTGGCCTTTAACCTGCAAAAAGGATCGCTTCCGGTTCGGGGGGACATTGATATGTCCGCCGCCAATGATTGTATGCGCAAAGGTCTCGATATTCTTGCTTCTGGCGCAATCTTGCCGTCTGGTGAAATGTCGCTTTCTGCCGATACGGACAACCAGCTCAAAGACTTGTTCTCGGAGTTTTGGAATGACCCAAGCATGACCGTTGAGGTCGCTCAGGATCGGTTTGCTGATATTATCGGTTCTGCTGACTGATCTTCGCAGTCTTAGCAGCTCGGTCGGTACCTGACCTCCCGGAAAAGGTGCCGACCAACACGACCCAATTCATAGATGATGACGACCTATCTCAGTTGGGGCCAAAGGCTTGCCCCGATGATTCCCCGACGATCCAAGGATTCACCAATGCCCGATCCTTCCAAGCGCCCCAATCCGTTGTTTCGCAATTTAACGGCCAAGGTCGCGGCCCTTCCGATGATTGCAACGGCGCTTATTGTGTTTGTCGGATGCACCGTTTGGACCGTCTACCATTCGTTCACCAAGTCGCGGATGTTGCCGAAATCCGAGTTTATCGGATTGGACCAATACGAACGTCTTTGGGGCACGCGGCGTTGGTTGGTTTCGGTCGAAAACCTGTTGATTTTCGGGGCCTGTATGATGGTTTTGAGTTTGGTGATCGGGTTCTTTTTGGCCACGCTTCTTGATCAGAAAATTCGGTTCGAAAACACCATTCGCACGATCATCCTATATCCGTTTGCCTTGTCTTTTGTTGTGACCGGATTGGTGTGGCAGTGGTTGCTAAACCCGGATTTTGGAGCCCAACAAATCTTGCGTGACTTGGGCTGGACCAGCTTTGAATTTAACCCGTTATATGATGTCGAGATCGTCATTTACGGCGTTTTGATCGCTGCGGTTTGGCAGGGGTCCGGTTTTATCATGGTGGTGATGCTGGCGGGCTTGCGCGGCATTGACCAAGACATTTGGAAGGCATCGCGGGTCGACGGCATTCCGACGTGGAAGACCTATGTGTTTGTCATCATTCCAATGATGCGCCCGGTGTTTGTGACGGCTCTGGTTTTGATCGCCAGTGGCATCATCAAGGTCTACGATCTGGTCAAGGCGCAAACCAATGGCGGCCCTGGCATCGCCTCTGAAGTGCCGGCGAAATACGTCATCGACATGATGTTCAACAATCTCAACCTAGGGCAGGGCTTTGCGGCTTCGACTATGATGCTGCTGAGCGTCGCGGTTATCCTGATTCCCTGGGCTTATCTGGAATTCGGGGGCAAGAAACATGGCTGATGTGACATCAATGGGCCAAGGCCCACGCGGCCCCAAACCCAAGAAAAGCGTGAATGGCCGGACGGTTATGCTCTGGTCGGTTTTGGCGGTGATCCTGTTTTACTATGCGTTGCCGCTCTATGTGATGATTGTGACCTCGCTCAAGGGGATGCCGGAAATTCGGGCGGGCAACATTTTTTCCCCGCCGTTAGAGATCACTTTTGAACCCTGGAAGAAGGCCGCCTTTACCGCCTGTACGGGATTGGTCTGCGAAGGGCTGAGCGCCGGGTTTTGGAATTCGGTACGCATTTTGATTCCCTCGCTGATCGTGTCGATCGCGGTGACGTCAGTGACGGGCTATGCTCTGGCCAACTGGAAATTCAAAGGTTCTGAGGTCTTCTTTACCATTCTGATTTTCGGGGCCTTTATCCCTTATCAGGTGATGATTTATCCGCTGGTGATCCTACTGCGTGAATTGGGTCTGTTTGGCTCGATTTCTGGCTTGGTCCTGATCCACACGATCTTTGCCATGCCGATCCTGACACTCTTGTTTCGCAACTATTTCACCTCACTGCCGGAGGAGCTTTTCAAGGCCGCCCGTGTGGACGGGGCCGGGTTCTGGGGGATTTATTTCCGCATCATGTTGCCCATGTCCTTGCCGATTTTCATGGTGGCAATGATTCTGCAAATCACGGGCATCTGGAACGATTTCCTGTTTGGCGTGATCTACACCAAGCCCGAATATTACCCGATGACCGTTCAGCTTAACAACATCGTCAACGCGGTGCAGGGCGTCAAGGAATACAACGTCAATATGGCGGCAACCCTTCTGACGGGTCTGGTGCCGCTGATCATTTACTTCGCCTCTGGCAAACTCTTTGTGCGCGGCATTGCTGCTGGCGCTGTGAAAGGCTGACTGCTCATGACTATGCAAACCCCCTCGGTCTCTATTCAGGGTCTGCAACTGAATTTCGGTGCTGTTGAGGTTCTCAAAAATCTTGATCTGGATATTGCCCCTGGTGAATTCTTGGTACTGCTTGGGTCGTCGGGCTGTGGCAAGTCCACTTTGCTGAACTGTATCGCCGGGTTGCTTGATCTGACCGATGGGCAGATTCACATCAATGGCCGCAATGTGACCTGGGCCGAACCCTCCGACCGAGGCATTGGCATGGTGTTCCAAAGCTATGCTTTGTACCCGCAAATGACGGTCGAAGGGAACATGAGCTTTGGTCTCAAAAACAGCGGCATGCCCAAGGCCGAGATCAAAGAACGGGTCGCCCGTGCGGCCTCTGTGTTGCAGATTGAGCCGCTGTTGAAACGCAAACCCTCGGCCTTGTCCGGTGGTCAGCGTCAGCGCGTGGCGATCGGCCGGGCCTTGGTGCGCGATGTGGATGTGTTTTTGTTTGACGAACCCTTGTCGAATCTTGATGCAAAATTGCGAACTGACCTCCGGGTCGAACTGAAACGCCTGCATGGACGACTGAAAAACACCATGATCTATGTGACTCATGATCAGGTCGAAGCCATGACACTGGCCGATCGGATCGCGGTGATGAAGGACGGCAAAATCATGCAGCTTGGCAGCCCTGACGATATCTATAACAGGCCACAGAACCTCTATGTGGCTGATTTTATTGGGGCCCCTGCGATGAATTTCGTCCAAGCGCGTTTGGAAAATGAAACGGTGATTTTTGGCAGACATGCTTTGCCGGTTGGCTTGTACCCGTTCGAAACCCCACCAACGGTTGGCCCTGTTGTTCTTGGGGTTCGGCCTGAGAACCTGCTAATTGGTTCGAATGCCATACGCGGTGATTTGCAATTCGAAGTGACCGCGGATTTGGTGGAAAAGATGGGTGCCGACACCCTTGTCTGGGCCGAGCTAGAGGGCAAACCCTTTCGCATCCGGGTTGACGGCCAAGCGGGGGTCAAGGTTGGCGATAGCTTTATGGTTGGCATCAAAGGCTCGAGCTGCTCACTCTTTGATGCCGTTAGTGAGCGGCGACTATAAACGGCAGTTGCGTTTAAGGCCGACATCCGGCGCTAAACACGCCGCTGTCTCCACAATGCGAAAAATGTCCGCATGGAGCCCTTTTTGACGGATGCCGCATTGGACAGGACCGACCTCTGTCGGCAAAGACACGGTCGAATTGTATCGCACCGGCATCATTCGGAGAGCTTTGTGAGAGAGGGCCAGCACCACACAACTTCACCCCTATTGGGTTACCCTGGGGGCCCTCTGGAAATTGCGCGCCGTGTCTGGATTTGACTATGCTAGAAAAATTTTCTGGCGCATTGTACTCACGACTGTGGTGCGCGAAACTTTGAGTTTGATCCCGCTTCGTTTGAAAAACAAAACCACCTCTAATCACATGGTGGATGATGTACGCATCCTTGGACGTTGAGCAGTGGGAGCCCGAGAGCGCTTTCCATATTGATGATGCGAAGCACGCCCTAAACACAGCTGGTCGCAAGGCCGATCTTCCTAGGTGTTTTCCAGCTCCGATGACAATGGTGGGACATTTCACGTTGTCTATGAAAGCCGCCTACCGCCAGAAAGAAATGGATCAGTGCGGTCTATATTGACAGTCCGGAATGGTCGCATGTCGCGGGTCACTCTTGCCATGCAAGTTCTGATGTCGCACCTTGAGCCGCTACAAAGCTGGACATTGGAACAACCGCGGCGAATTGGTGCTTTGCCGGCTCTGCCCCCTTCACGCCGCCCGCGCAGTGGCCAGCAGCTTTGCGATATGCGCAGGCCCTGTGGGACGAATGCCAAGTGGGTTCAGCGCTTTGATCGAATAGTAGCCCTGGGTGATGTGGTCCATGTTCACGGTGTCGATGACGCCGGGCAAGTTGAGGATGCGTTCCATATATGTGGACAGTTTGGGATAATCTGCGATGCGCAGACGGTTGGTTTTGAACAGCCCGTGATAGGCCGCATCAAACCGGATCAAGGTCACGAACACGCGGATGTCGGTTTCGGTCAAACGATCGCCGAAAAGGTATTCGCCTTGCAACAGGGACTCCAACCGGTCGAGCGTGTCGAAAATGCCGGTGATTGCCTCATCATAGGCCTCCTGCGAGGTTGCGAAACCTGCGCGGTAAACACCGTTGTTCAGCTTCTCGTAAATCGGCTCGTTCAGCGCCTCGATCTGGTCGGCGAGGTCGTCAGGATACAGGCGCAGATCAGACGGAACCAGCCCCTCAAACGCCGTGTCCAACATGCGCAGGATGTCCGCGCTTTCATTGTTCACCATGACGTTTTTCTTCATGTCCCACAGGACGGGCACCGTGGCGCGACCAGTGAAATTTGGATCAGCCTGCGTATAGATCTGGTGCATATAGCTGGCTCCAAACAGCGGGTCATCATCGGCACCGGGATATCCGCCAAAGCGCCACCCTTGGTCGGTCAAGGTCGGGTTCACCACAGTGACCGGCAAGATGTCCTCGAGCCCCTTTAGTTTGCGCGCGATCAAGGTGCGGGACGCCCACGGGCAGATCAGCGCGACGTAAAGACGATAGCGTCCTGCCTCGGCCTTAAAGCCGCCTGTGCCCGTGGGGCCAGCGCTGCCATCAGGTGTGATCCAGTTGCGAAAGGAAGAAACCTGACGCAGAAAGCGCCCGTGTTCATCCGCGTTCTGTACCGGTTGCCAATTCTCAACCCATTTACCGTTCACAAGCATCGTATCATTCCTTCACATCGCGTGGAAAACAAAGGAGCGCATCGAAAGCGTCCCCAGATCAAAACTGTCATTCATAAAGGTCAGCTGGTCGCGGGCATCTGACGCCCCAGCAATGGTCAGCGTCGGGATATAGTGATCCAGCGTCGGGTGCGCCTTGCGCAATAGCGCGCCAAGCTGCGGTCGGTTTGTCAGGGCAGCAAAATCGCGCTCGGACAGGCGATCAGCAAACAGCGTGTCAAACTCAGTGGCCCAGTCTTTTGGCCGCCCCTGTGCCCAATCCAAGGCCCGCAAATTATGCACCACGTTGCCAGAGCCAAGGATCAGCACGCCGCGATCCCGCAAATCTGACAGCAGCTTTCCGGTTTCAAGATGCCAGTTCAGATCTTTTGTCATGTCGATAGACAGCTGAAACACAGGCACGTCCGCATCTGGGTACAGGTATTTCAGAACCGTCCAAGCCCCGTGATCAAGCCCCCAAGTGTCGTCCTCTTGCGCGTGATGGCTGGCCAACAATGAGACCACCTCGCGCGCCAATTTCGGGTTTCCGTGGGCGGGGTAAGTTTCGTTGTACAACGCTTGTGGAAAGCCGCCAAAGTCGTGGATCGTTCGCGGCATGGCTGAAACGTCAACCAACGTGGAACCGCGTGTCATCCAATGGGCCGAAACCACCAGGATTGCCTGCGGGCGCGGCAGCGCGCGGCCAAGATTGATCCAACTGCGGCTGTAGGCGGTATCCTCGATAGCATTCATCGGCGATCCATGCCCCAAAAAGACCAGAGGCATACGGTCGCTCGCTTTGAGGCTGCTTTTCAACTGCTGAAGGGACTGGGTCACGCTCATTTGGACTCTCCTAGACTGGTCAAAGGCCACCGAAGTGGCCTTTGAGGGATCATGTTAATCAGGCGTATTGACCCAGAACTTTTTCAATGACGGGGAGTTTCAACGCGTATGTTCCGCTGCCCAGAAGCGCGAGCGAAGCTTGTGCGACGGCCCAGAACAGTGGGAATTCCCAGCCGCCACCTGCGCTACTGAACATCCAGCCATTGCCGGAATGCACCCATACAGCGCCCAAAAGAACCGGCAGGACGGCCAGTGATATCAGCCGCGTTGCGACGCCAAGGATCAGTGCTGCGCCGCCAGCCAACTCGGCCAGAATGGTCAGGTAGGCCACGATGGCGGGCAGGCCCAGACTTTCGAAGTAACCGACGGTGCCGGGCACGGTGAAGACCATAACTTTGGTTAGCCCATGGGCGATGAACGTGATGCCGGTCGCGACACGCAAAACAGTCGCGGCATAGGGAGCGGTTTTTTGGTCAATCATGTCAAGTCTCCTTCTCGGGGTTCAGGCTGGCAGCTCGATCTGAGCCGTTTCGTCCTTTTGAGAAGACATTAGGCCTTGCAGACCATCAACAGAATGGCGACTTTGTGGAATGACTTTCCACATTTTGTTCCTTATCGAAAGGGGACGTCTTTCATGGATATCGTCGATGGGCTCCGCGCCTTTGTGGCCACAGCGCAGACCGGCTCTTTCACGGCAGCGGCCGATCAGATGGGCATTTCAAACCGGTTAACGTCGAAATACGTGGCCGAGCTTGAGGCCCGTCTTGGCGTTCGCCTGTTACAACGCACCACCCGCAAAGTGGGTCTGACCCCCGCCGGCGAAGATCTTTTGGCGCGCGCCCCGGCCCTGTTGGACGAGCTTGACGATCTGCTGACCGAAGCGGGCGAAGGCTCGCGCGGGTTCACGGGCACCATCCGGGTGTCCGCCCCGGTGACCTTCGGCGAGATTTATGTGGCTGGGATGCTCGGCCGGTTTGGTACGCAGCACCCGAACCTGCGGATAGACTTGCGGCTTAGCGATCGTTATGTCGACTTGGCGCGCGACGGGATTGATCTGGCATTTCGCATTGGCGTCACCCAGACCTTATCCGTCAAAGCGCGCAAGCTGGGGATGTTGGAAATCATGGCTGCGGCTTCGCCCAGCTATCTGGCGGTCCACGGAGAACCCAGCCAGCCGCACGAGCTAAGCGACCATGCGTGCATCGTGGACACCAACCGCCAAGCCACACACAAATGGGGGTTCTTTAAGGGCGGGGAAGACCACAGCGCCTCGACCGCCGGGCGGTATATGGTGAACTCGGCTCATGCCGCCTGCGAGCTGGCGTTGGACGGGCATGGCATTGTCTATGGGCCGAAGTTCTCACTATCGGCGGCAATTGATGCTGGACGTTTGAAACGCCTCTTTCCCGGTTTCGAGGGCGAGACCCTTCCCGTCAGTGCCGCCTATCTTGAGGGGCGGACCTTGCCGCGCAAACTGCGCGCGCTGATCGACTTTGCGCACAGCGACATCCGTCGTTCGGGGCTTTTGTAGGTCATATTATTATTAAGACCCTACAACCGTGCTTCAATCCGTCGTTCGCGCTCGATGGTAGAAATTCGACAGTCATGTTTCACCTGACATGTTTGGGTATGTGCGCTTGTTAAATTTGGGAAATGTGGACATGCAACGCTCTCGTCAGAACGGCTGCTTCCTCCGCAGTGCAGACTTTGATCGTTCCAATTGCGCGACTGCCTGTGTTGGTCAAATTGCGCTATTCGGGCTGCATGCAGATGGCATACTGAAATTTTCAATCTCTTGTGTCGGGGTTTTGGGCAACATAAGGTCGTTTTCGGCTTTCCTGTCGGATGATCTTTGCTAAAGACGAGGGAGCCAGAGAGACAGCCGCAAAAGAGAGTGCCAATGCCCCTTTACCGTTCCAGAACCTCGACCCATGGCCGCAACATGGCAGGCGCCCGCGCCCTTTGGCGTGCGACAGGCATGGGGGATGGCGATTTTGGCAAGCCGATTATCGCGGTCGTCAATTCGTTCACGCAATTTGTGCCCGGTCACGTGCATCTCAAAGACCTCGGCCAGATGGTCGCGCGCGAGATCGAAGCCGCCGGTGGGATTGCCAAAGAATTCAACACCATCGCCGTTGATGACGGGATTGCGATGGGCCATGACGGCATGCTCTATTCGCTGCCTTCACGCGAAGTGATCGCCGATAGCGTTGAATATATGGTCAACGGCCATTGTGCCGATGCGATGGTCTGTATCTCGAACTGTGACAAGATCACGCCGGGCATGTTGATGGCGGCGATGCGCCTGAATATTCCGGTGATTTTCGTCTCTGGTGGCCCGATGGAGGCCGGCAAGATCGATATTGAAGATCTCGATATGACCAAGGTTGACCTTGTTGATGCGATGGTTGCCGCCGCCAGCGACACCATGACCGACGAACAGGTGCAGCATATCGAAGAAAATGCCTGTCCGACTTGTGGGTCGTGTTCGGGGATGTTTACCGCGAACTCGATGAACTGTTTGGCCGAGGCGCTGGGTCTGGCGCTGCCGGGCAACGGTTCGACGCTGGCAACCCATTCGGACCGCAAGAACCTATTCCTTGAGGCCGGTCGCAAGATTGTCGACATCACCAAGCGCCACTATGAGGGCGAGGAAAAAGGTCTTTTGCCGCGCGAAATCGCGACCTTTGAAGCCTTTGAAAACGCTATGTCGCTTGATATCGCCATGGGCGGGTCGACCAACACGGTTTTGCACCTTTTGGCGATTGCCCATGAGGGCGGAGTCGATTTCGACATGACCCATATGGATGCCCTAAGCCGCAAGGTGCCGTGCTTGTGCAAGGTCGCCCCCAATACTGAAAACGTCCATATGGAAGACGTGCACCGCGCTGGTGGCATCTTCTCGATCCTGGGTGAGCTGTCGCGCGCCGATCTTTTGCATTTGGATGTGCCAACCGTGCATAGCGCCACCATGGGCGAAGCGATTGCCAAATGGGACATCAAGGTTGCCAACAACCCTGAGGCCGAAAGCCTGTTCAAGGCGGCACCGGGTGGGGTTCGTACGACCGAGGCGTTTAGCCAATCCAACCGTTACAAAGAGCTGGATAATGACCGTGAAAACGGCGTTATCCGCACCAAGGAACACGCCTTTAGTCAGGACGGTGGCCTTGCGGTTCTGTTCGGCAACATCGCGTTGGACGGCTGTATTGTGAAAACCGCTGGGGTGGATGCGAGCATTTTGCAATTCACCGGCACGGCCCATGTCTGTGAAAGCCAAGACGCCGCCGTGAGCGATATTTTGACGAACAAGGTCAAAGAAGGTGACGTGGTGGTGATCCGGTACGAAGGCCCGCGCGGCGGTCCGGGAATGCAAGAAATGCTTTACCCGACCAGCTATCTGAAATCCAAAGGGCTTGGCAAAGCCTGTGCGCTTTTGACCGATGGCCGGTTCTCCGGCGGGACATCGGGATTGTCGATTGGCCACGTATCGCCCGAGGCGGCCGAAGGTGGCGCGATCGGCTTGGTGCGTGATGGCGACAAGATCGAAATCGACATTCCCAACCGCTCGATCACGCTTGTTGTGTCGGACGAAGAGATGGCGGCACGTCGCGCTGAGCAGGACGAAAAGGGTTGGGAGCCCGCGGCCCCACGTAAACGCAAGGTGTCCAAAGCGCTCAAAGCCTATGGCATGATGGCAAGTTCCGCTGCCAAAGGGGCTGTCCGCGTCATCTGACCCTAGCGGTGTCATGCGAATTTGTAGCCGCCGCCCCTATGTCTAGGGGCGGCGGTTTTTTTGCGATCAGGACGACAGGCTTATTCCCAGTCGACCATTTTGGGCAAAATGAAAAACAATCACGACAGTTTTGCAGCGCTGATTATTCTTCGCTTGATGTCTTTGGCATCACTGTCCTTGAGCGCTGACCTGTTCACCTCAAGAAGTAACTTTTCAACTGAAACGGCGGGGCGTGTATTTTCTTGAGTTGTTGGAATAAGAGAATTCAATGTGTGGGGACGCAAATCAATTAAATCAATAATTGGAGATGCCGGGCCAAATTGCATTGCTGCGCTGGTTTCAAGCTTTTCGGTTTTCACCTTTGCGTGTTTTAATTCCGCTTCCACCAATTTAACGACGCCATCAAGATCACTTGAGCGTTTCGACTTTTCCTTATACTCCTTAAGGTCTAGCGAGAGCCTTGTGCTTCTTAAGTGTTGCCACCAAACGCTTTCAGTCCATGTTCGTGGATCTCTTGTTGAAAAAAGAAAAGTGGTTTGAAACACGTTTTTTCTCTTCTCACCAAGCTCGCTCAATGTGTCTTCTATGGCACGCGCGAGCTGAGGAGCTGCATCATAGGCGTTGATATTTCGTCTTCCCGGAAGGAGTCCGCTAAGATCCTCTGACGAAATAACTATATCAGTTCCGGTTTTGGCGGTGGCCAAAGAGTCTGAAAGGGACGCCTTGAATCTATTTAGCAAATTTGGGCGTCCAATTTGGGAAAACCGTCTTGCCAGATGCGTCGCCTCTTTGATGTCTTCTTTTAGGAAAATCGACGCGTCATTTGAAAGGTTGTCTTTGTTCTCAGCCAAGAATTTCTGAACGCTCTTTGTTCCAGTTTTATGAAATCCCATATGAACGACGGCACGTTGCAATGTATAGCGCTCCGGTTTTGTTGTTGTAATGTGGTAGCAACATAGGGCGTATTTGTCAATTTTGCTTTGTTATCAATGTGATGGGGCGTTGCGGGTTACGTTCCATTGGTAACTTGGCGTTCGTAGTTGACAGCGTGCACTGTCCAGACACTGGTTCTCCTAGATTTTGCCATACGTGCGGCTTTCGGTGGTGTTGCAGTGTGGTTTGCTGTGTGTGGGGCGTCGTCGAATAGGACCTTGCAATGTGAAATATGAATGAGTATTCATGTTTTATGGCAATGACGGCACCCAAAACAAAACGAGGCGCAGCACGCAGAGAAATGATCCTGCGGGCAGCGGAAAAGGTATTTGGCGACCGGGGGTTTGCGGCGTCAACCATCGCCGATCTAGCCCGCGAGGCAAACACGGCCCTTGGGACGTATTACATCTATTTTGATAGCAAAAACGCGGTGTTCCGCGAGCTGGTTTTGGAAATGGGTACATTGACCCGGCGAGTGATGAGCGACGCGGTCGACGGCGCGCCAAACCGGCTAGAGGCTGAGCGCTTGGGCTTGCGGGCTTTTTTGGGGTTTGTTGCGGAACGCCCTGCCTTGTACCGCATCGTCGAAGAGGCACGCTTTGTCGATCCGGACGCCTATCGGGACTATTTCACTCAATTCGCGGCAGCCTACCAAGATCAGCTTGAACGCGCCGAGGCCGCGGGGGAAATCAGACCGGGAAATGCCGAAGTCCGTGCTTGGGCCTTGATGGGGATTGCCAAGAATTTGGGCGATCAATTTGCGCTCAACGGCGGCGCGGATTTGGACAAAATCGCGGATGAAGGGTTTGACCTGATCCGCAACGGATTGGCCCCATGAGCGCGCTGGCGCATCTGACACGTTGCGAGGCTGGGCTGGAGTTACAGCTAACCGCGCCGCGTGCGAATGCGCTTGAGCCAGTTTTCCTCGATGAAATCCGTGCGCGGCTTGACGAGATCGAGACTGTTTCACCACAAACTCTGACAATTCGAGCCGGTCGAAATTTTTGTTCCGGCGGGGATGTCGCGCGTTTTGCCAAGGCTGTGGAGGCGGGGCTGGGGCGGGATTATGCCCGCCAAGTTGTTCCAAAACTGCAAGAGATTGTTTTGCGTCTTGTGACCCTGCCGTCGGTTGTGGCGGTGGCGGCGCGCGGGGCGATCACCGGCGGCGGGGCCGGGTTGCTGTTTGCCGCCGATTGCGCGGCGGTGCACCCAAACGCCTTTGTTCAGCCCTACTACACGCAGGTCGGGTTTGCCCCGGATGGCGGCTGGACCGCGTTATTGGCAGAGCGAATTGGGGCGGCGCAGGCTCTGAATTGGATCATTTCGGATCGCCGGATCGGGGCGGACAAGCTCTGTGACGTTGGGCTGGCGAGTGCCGTTTCTCAAGAGCCCGAGCAAGAGCTCAAGACACTCCTGCAAGGGGGCAATTCAGAGACCTTTCGGGCCGCAAAGCGATTGATTTGGGACACCGCGCGGCTGGCTTTGTTGGAAAGACGATTGGCGGCGGAGACAGACGCGTTTTTGGGGCGCATCGACGCCCCAGACACGCGTGAGGGAATGGCAAAGTTTCTACATCCATGAGGAGAGGGTGCAGATGTTTGATTTTGTGCCGGATATGGCGGCAAAACGGGCCGAGTTAAGCCCAAATAGGGTCGCTTTTCGCGATGAGGCCTTGGGAGAGGATTGGAGTTTTGACCGCGTAAACCGAGCCGCCAACGGCATGGTCGACGGGCTGCGGAAACAAGGGTTGGCGCAAGGAGATCGTGTTGCGATCCTCTGCGGAAACTGCCCTGATTTCTTTGTTGCGCTGTTTGCCTGCCAGAAGGCCGGTCTCATCCTATGTCCGTTGAATTGGCGTCAACCGGCGGCGGAGCTGATTGATACTATTGACGCCTTTCCGCCCAAGCTGATCCTGCACGACGCGGGATTTTCCGATGTGGCCAAGGCGATCGCGCTCCGATTTGGGGCCAAGCTTATTGGCTTGGATACGGCGAAGCTGTGGATGGAGGCGGGGCAGTCGGGCACTGCCGGTTTGATCCCGGCAACGCGCTGTTGGTATTTGCTTTTCACCTCTGGCACGACGGGGCGACCCAAGGCGGTGATCCAGACCGCGCGCATGGCCTGGGCCAACGCCGTCAACATCGGGCAGGCGATTGGGTTGACCGGTGCCGATGCCTCGATCAATTTCCTGCCGCTGTTCCACACGGCGGGGATCAACCTTTATACCCTACCAGTGTTTTTGAACGGCGGCATGTCGCGGGTGCTTTCCAAGTTTGATGAGGCCCGAGTCATCGACCTTCTTACATCCGGTGAGATCACCCAGTTTTTCGGCGTTCCCGCGATTTATCAGGCGCTTAGCCTGTCGCCGGATGTCGATGCGATAGATTGGTCGCGCATTCGCTGCGGCTGTGGTGGGGCCCCGTTATCCGAACCGCTCATCCGATTTTTCGCCGAACGTGGCGCGCGCGTGTTGAACGGATTTGGGATGACCGAGACCGGGCCAACGGTATTTTTGATGGATGAGGCCCATGCCGAGGCCAAAATAGGGTCTGTTGGTCGGCCACAAATGTTGACGCAATGCCGCTTGACCGGGGTTGCCGACGGGTGCGAAGGCAGCGGTGAAATTGAGCTTTGCGGGCCGGGCATCACGCCGGGGTATTATCAAAATCCCGAGGCCACCAAATCCGCCTTTACACCGGATGGATGGTTGAAAACCGGCGATGTGGGGCGGCGCGATGGCGACGGGTTTGTCTATATCGTTGACCGGATCAAAGACATGTTCATTTCGGGCGGCGAAAACGTCTATCCGGCCGAGGTGGAGCGGGTTCTTGTGCAACACGATGCGGTGCTAGAGGTCGCGGTAATTGGTGTTTCGGATGACCGCTGGGGCGAGGTTGGTGCGGCCTTTGTCATGGCCCAGCCGGGGGCGGATTTGGATGTCGAAGCCCTGCGGCTTTGGTGTCGGAGCAAGCTTGCCGCCTATAAGGTGCCCGCCCATGTCATTAGCGTCGCGGATTTCCCGCGCACAGCGGCGGGCAAGATCAAAAAGCCAGAGTTGAGACAAGGATTTTCCCATGCATGAGCTAAGCGCGATTTGGCACCCGACGCAGGCGGATTTTGATCTCTTTGCGCAGGTGTCTGGGGATGACAACCCGATCCATGTTGACCCTGAGTTTTCGGCCAAATCGGCCTTTGGCCGCACGGTTAGCCACGGAATGCTAATCTATTCCAAGCTTTGGGGTCTGATCTGTGCCGCCCATCCGGGTGCGCGGAGCTTGTCTCAGACCATGATGTTTCCAAATCCCTGTTTCACCGGTGAAGATATCCGGCTTGAGGTGCGCGGCGCGCTACCGGGCACGGCAATCATGCGGGCGGTGCGGGTGAAAGATGGGGCCGAAGTGTTTGTTGGTGAGGCGGAGGTGGCGTAATGCAGATTGGCGACAAAGCAGAAGTAACCCGCCAGTTTTCGGCACAGGATGTGACCGGGTATGAAACCCTTGCGGGAACGCGTGGGGCTCACGTTCCCGAACCGCTGATTGCGGCGTTGTTTTCGTATCTGTTGGGCGTGAAACTCCCCGGACCGGGGACAAATTACCTTAAGCAAGAGATTGGTTTTATTCGGCAAGCGCCCTTGGACGCAGTTGTGAGCGCAAGTGTTGAGGTGACGCGATTACGGCCGGACAAGAAGATCGTCGACCTCTGGGCCAAGGCGGTTCTAAGCGACGGCACCGTCATTGCCGAGGGTCGATCCTTGGTGAAATATGCCGACACTGGGCATGGCTAACAGCCCGAGGTAAAAGAAGAAAGGCAGGGGCCGAGGGGCACCCTGCCTTCTGTTCGTGGAACCTCGGGAGACAAGTGAAGGATGCCACGAATTCAATGGGCCGACAAAAAACCCTGTAGATCGCGACCGGTTTCGGCGGGGCGGTCGAGCATCGGAAGATGGCCGCAACCCGACGGGGTGATCAGCGTGCTATTGGGCAACGCATCGGCCAAAACCTGCGCCCCGGTAGGATGGAAAATCCTGTCGTCTTGGCACCAGATCACCAAGGACGGCATGGCAAGAGCTGGCGCAAGTTGGTCGCTTGGTGTGACCTGCGATCCGTTCACCGCATCCCAAATCATTTGATTGCTGTCCGCACGGGCGATTTCGGCGGCGGCCCATGTGCGTGCCATAGGGCGTGGCAAAAACGGCTCTTTGGGGAACAACCATGCCATGCGCGCGTCGTAGCCAGCCTGATCTTTGACAACAAGCGGGGCGGTCCCTTTGGCAATTGCGGTTTCCATGTCGGACGGTGTCGGGGACGTGACGCCAACCGGGCTGCCGATATAGGACAGGGTGATGATTTGATCGGGGCGTTCAGTCGCCATCATGCTGGCGATTTGCGAGCCCATGGAGTTGCCGACCAAATGGAACTTTTCAACGCCCATAGCATCAAGGGTTTCAAAGATATTGGTGACCTGCTGCGCAAAATTATAGTCGGCGGCGTCAAGCACCGGGTTGTCACCAAAACCGGGCAGATCAAGCAGGATCAAATGGTGATCTTTGATCTGGCGCGACATGTCGAGCCAATGTTCCTTGCGCGCAAAAATGCCATGCAGAAAAACAACCGTATCGCCGCTGCCGCCCTCAAGGTATTGGATTGGCCCTTTTGAGGTGTCGACCGTTTTGGCGGTCATGCCAGTGGCAAGATGCAGGGTCGACAACAGAAGGTTTGAGGCTTTGGCGGGCCAGATTTCGGAGGCTGCAAAAAGGCCAGCCAGAAGCACCGCCAATGATATGAAAAAGCGTTTCATGGTCTGGGCCTCCCCGCCCAAAGTGAACCGAACTGTTTACTTCTCTCGTTGTAAACGAATTGGTTCAGTTTTGGGAAGACTTTTTTGACGTGGCCAAAGGTTTCTTTTTGAACCCAGCGGAGGATGCGCGGGATGTTGTGCTTCTTGTTTTAGTTCACGGTGCGTCAAGGAATTCCTGCAGGACCCGCACAAAAGTCTCGGGTTCTTCGAGATGCGGGCTATGGCCTGATTGGGCAAAACATTGAAGTTTCGATTGCGGTGCTGTTTTTGCCAACCATTCGGCGGTTGAGGCGGGATAGACCCGACTTTGGCCCCCATAGCCGACAAGATAGGGCACGTCGATCTTGTCGATCACATCGCGCAAATCCAGCGCCATCAGCTCATCCCAATACCCGGCCATCACTTTGGGATCGTTAGACAGAATCTGCTTGAGAGCCTGATCGCGGCTGAAACCCGGGGCGGCGGATTTGGTTGCAAACATCGTGGTTGCGATTTTTTCCGCCGCCTGAGGCCAGGTGTCATGAATTTCGCGGGTTGTCGCGGCTTGGCGTTCAGGTGTTTGGCCGATCAAGCCATGGTGCCAGTCCGGGGTGTTCACGGGCTTGGGACTCATATCCAAGGTGATTAGCCCTGTGATCCCGGCGATGCCGTGTTGCGCGATGTAGTTCCAAGCGATGGCCGCCCCCATGGACCAACCGACGATAACGGTGGGGCCAGTCTCGCAAAGCGTGTCACGCAATAGGTCGGTACATGCTTGTATGTTGGCGGTGCCGCGCCTGTCGCCATGACCGGGCAGATCGGGGGCCACGCCACCAAGTTGCGCCAGAACAGGGTCGAAAACGGAACCACGCATTGTCCAGCCATGCAGGAAAATCGGCGCGGTCATTTATCGCCCCTAAGACGCCCGACAATGCCGGTGGGGAAGAAATAGACCGAGAGGATGAACAACACCCCAAGCCAGAGCAACCAACGATCCGGGTCCAAAAGACGCGAGAGCAGCGGTAGAAATTCGGTGGCGCTGGCCGCGCTTCCCATGAGGTCCTGAAGGTAGGTTTGGGCCAAGACCAAGAGGGTTGCGCCGACGGCCGCGCCCCAAATGGTTCCCATGCCGCCGATCACGACCATCAGCAAAAGATCGAGCATAATAGAAAAGCTTAGTGTGGTGTCCGGGCCGACATAGCGCAGCCACAGGGCAAAGAGCGACCCGGCCAAGGCGGCCACGGCGGCGGAGAGGCAGGTCGCGACGGTGCGATACCACACCACCCGATAGCCAATCGCCTCGGCGCGGAAATCATTTTCCCGAATGGCTTGCAAGACGCGGCCAAAAGGCGAATTCACAACCCGCAACATCAGCAAGAATAGCGCCAGAGAGCAGGTGAAAATCAGGTAGTAATTCAACAGCTTGCCATTGATTTTAACACCAGCAACTTCGCCCAAACGGTTGGCGGGGCCAAGGTCGCGGGGGATTTTAAAGGTGAACCCATCTTCGCCACCGGTGAGCCAGCTTAGCTGGGACACAAGAACCGCCACGGCAGAGGCGACCGCCAGTGTGATCATTGCGAAAAAGATGGCGCGGACACGCAAAGAAAACAGGGCGATGAGGAAGGCAAAGGCCGCCGCCAAGGTGGCTCCGGCGAGGCTCCCGACAAGGATCGCGCCAAACCCCCGGCCCATATGGAGCGAGGCTAGACCAACCCCATACGCCCCCATGCCAAAGAACATCGTATGGGCAAAGCTAACCACGCCGGTATATCCCAGAAGCAGGTCATAACTGGCGGCTAAGACGATGAAAATCGCGATGCGCGCGGCGGTATCGAGCGATCGCACGCCGGGAAACAAGAACGGCGCAAGGGCAAGGCCAAGGAAGATAACGAGTACGACGATGGTCAGCACTTTGGAGCGGGGCGTGTCGTTGGACAAAAGCGTTTTAAGCATTGTTAGAGCCTCATTTCGCTTTGACCACGGGCATCATGCCCTGTGGACGCCACATCAGGATCGCGGTCATCAGACCGATGTTGGAGACCAGCGCCAGTTTCGGTTCGAGAAAGGCGATGTAGTTTTGCAGCAGGCCGACAAGGAGGGCCCCGATAAAGGCGCCTTCGACCGAGCCAAGCCCACCGATGATCACGACGATAAACACAAGGATCATCATCTCTTCGCCCATGCCGGCGGTGATGACCTCTTGATAAAGGCCCCACATCACACCGCCCAAACCGGCGAGCGCCGAGCCCGCAACAAAGACCCCAACAAAGACGATGCGCAGGCGATAGCCGAGGGCCTCGACCATCTCGCCGTTTTCGACACCGGCGCGCACGATCAACCCGATCTTGGTGCGGCGAAAGGTGAGGCGCATGGCGACGAAAAGGATAAGGCCAATGGCAACCGCCAACAGGCGGTATTTTTCGAGCGCGGCCCCCCAGAAGGTGATCGACCCTTTGAGCATTTCAGGACGGGTGAGAAAGATTTCCTCGGGCCCCCATATGACGTGGATCATCTGTTCGATGACGATCAAACCGCCTACGGTGACAAGGATTTGTTTGAGGTGCGCCCCATAAACCGGTTTCACGATGATCCGTTCAAACGCCCAGCCAAGAAGCCCGGTGACCGCCATGGCCGCGAGAACTGCCAGAAGAATGGCGATCAGGTTGAGCGTGAGCGACGGGGCACCGGCCCAATGGGAAAGGCCAAAGAGGGTTGATACACCGACAAAGGCCCCCACCGAAATGAACGCCCCATGGCCAAAGTTGATCACATCCATCAACCCGAACACCAAGGTCAGTCCCGAGGCCATGACAAAAATCATCATGCCCATGGCAAGGCCGGACACGGTTAGGGTGAGCCAGCTAGACGGATTGCCGATGGCAAGGAACCCCAGCGCCACAAGGATTGGCACCAGCAAAACGGGCAGGGCGGCGGCGAAACGTTCCGACAATGGGACCGACGCAAAGGTCGGTTTGTGATCGGGGGCGAGGGTGGTCATGGGCTTGCCTCCATGGAAAGGCCCATCAATTGTTCCTGAAGGGTGGTGTCACTGGCCAATTCCTGCATCGTGCCGGACCAAGTGATACGCCCGTCTTCCATGACGGCGGCGTAATCGCCAATGGCCTTTGCGACGGCGAAATTTTGTTCGACCATCAAGATACTGGCCCCCTGGTTTTTGAGTTCCTTGAGCGCGGCCGCCATGGTTGAAACAATTGCCGGTGCAAGGCCCTTGGTGGGTTCGTCAATCAGATAGAGCTTGCGCTCTTCGGCCATGGCGCGGGCGATGGACAACATCTGTTTCTGACCCCCCGACAGGTTCCCGGCCTCGGCCGTCCAAAAGGTTTTGAGTGGTGGAAAGGCGGTGAAAATCCAGTCACGGCGGGCGGGCGATAGAGGGCCAGAGGCCGCCGCCAGCGTCATGTTTTCTTCGACCGTCAGATCGGTGAAAATACCCATGTCTTCGGGAACAAATCCGATACCAGCCCGCGCCCGAGCCGGGGTTGGCGTCGCGGTGATGTTGGCTCCGTCAAATGTAATGTCGCCAGTGTGGGTTGTCCAAAGTCCCATGATGCTGCGCAATGTGGTGGTTTTACCAACGCCATTGCGGCCCAACAACATGGTGACCGCCCCGCGTTCTACGCAAAGATCAACACCATGCAGGATGTGATATTGCGCGATATCGGTATGGACGTTTTGCAATTTCAAAATGGCGTCAGAGGTTTGGTTAGACATCGGCCAACTCCTTGCCCATATAGGCGTCTTGCACCACGTCCGAGGCCATCACAGTGGCCGGATCACCATCCGCAACCAGCGCACCGTTGTGCAAAACGATGATCCGATCGGCGAGGGTGCGGATCACATCCATCTTGTGTTCAACCAAAAGAATGGTGCGATCGCGGTCGGCCTTGAGTTCGGCAATCAGATCAAGAACCACCGGGGCTTCGTCGACGCTCATCCCGGCGGTGGGTTCGTCAAACATGTAAACCTTGGGGTCGATGGCGATCAGCATGGCGACCTCAAGCTTGCGCTGATTGCCGTGGCTAAGTTCAGACACCGGTTGGTTGCGTAAATCATCAAGGCGGACACGTTCCAGAACCGACATGGCCTCGACCGTGATCGCGTGATGGCTATCGGCAAGGGTCAGCAAAGAGGCGCGCGCGCCGCGATGGGCCTGAATGGCGAGCCGGACATTTTCGAGAACCGAGAGGCCGGGAAACAGGTTGGTAAGCTGAAACGCCCGGCCCAATCCGCGTTTACAGCGATCAGACACAGACAGGCGGGTGATGTCGTCACCCATAAGCGCCACGTTGCCCGCGCTGGCGGGGATTTGGCCGGAAATCAGGTTGAAATAAGTGGTTTTGCCTGCGCCATTGGGGCCGACAATTGCGGTAAGTTCACCGGCATGAAAGGCGCAAGACACCGCGTCTACCGCCACATGGCCACCAAATCGCACGGTCAAACCGTCCGTTTCCAGAAGCACCTGGGTCATTGTTTTGCCTGTTGGATCAAGGGGAAAAGGTGCAGAGGAGCCTATAGTCACGGGCGGCCCCTCTGCGTTATGCGCGCGGGACGCGCATCACTGGTTTCTGAGCGGGATCTTCATTTCATCAAGGCCAATTTCGCGTACCAGAACCGGCACGCCATAGTCTTTGCCGTCCTGAATTTCGGTGCGGAAGTGGTACATGGATTGCATGGCCTGATGGTCTTCGGCGCGGAACATCATCTTGCCTTTGGGTGTCTCCCATTCCATGCCTTCCATGGCGGCAATCAGCGCATCTGTATCTTCGGCCCCGCCGGCCTTTTTGATCGCTTCGACAACCGCGATGCCCGAGGCCATGCCGCCCGCGGTGAAGAAATCAGGTGGGGTGCCGTGGCGCTCAAAGTGTTCCTTGACCAGCCATTCGTTCACTGGGTTTTGTGGGATTTCGTAGTAGTAATAGGTCGCGCCCTCGAGGCCGGGCAGTTCTTTGTAGGCTTTCAACGCGGCCAGAATGTTGCCACCTGTGGCGATCTCAACCCCAAAACGCGATGGGTCCATAGCGTTGATTTTCGACATGGGATTGCCGCCACCAGCCCAAATAATGAAGAGCTTCTTGTCGCCGCTCTCACCTTCCATGGCGTTGAAAATCCGCTCGGCTGCGGCGGTGAAATCGGTGGTGTCGGTGGGCACGTATTCTTCGTGCGCAATCTTGGCTCCGGTGGCTTCGAGCGCCTCTTTGAATGCGGAAACCCCGTCGCGGCCAAAGGCATAATCCTGTGCCAGCGTCGCGATGGTCACCCCGTCGCCGCCAAGGGCAACCGCGTTGGAAATCGCATCCTGAGACGAGTTGCGACCGGTCCGGAAAATGTAGCGATTCCAAGCGGAACCGGTGATGCTATCGGCCACGGCTGGCTCAACAATCAACACCCGTTCATATTCTTCGGCGACCGGCAACATGGCCAAGGCGACCCCCGAACTTACCGGACCAACGGCGATATGGACGTCATCGTCACCATAGGCTTCGGCCAAAAGGCTACGACCGGTTGCGGGGTCAAGCTGGGTATCCTTTTCGATCACAACGATCTTTTCGCCGTTAATCTCCATCGTGCCGCCGGTGGCATATTCCAGCCCCATCATCAGCCCGTCATGGGACTGTTTGGCATAGGCCTCAAACGGGCCGGTCTTGCCATAAACATGGGCCACGCGGATCTCGGCACTGGCCGCAGTGGCAAGCGCCAAAGTCAACGCCGCAACACCGGTTTTTAACAAACCTTTCATCTGGGTCCTCCTCCCAATCGCATCTCTCCTGTACAAATGTGAAACATGAATCATAATTCATGTCAACGAAAAGGATCGTCCGGTCGCGGCCTTGCCAGCCTTGTGGATGCCGTGCGTGTCCGTCGCCACGGGCTTGGCGAAGGACTTGGGCCGCCGAACTGAGGAGACGCAGGATAAGGACATAGCTGCCTGAAACGCACAAATCGGTGTCATGCCGCCGTGCGGTCCGGCAACTTCCTTTTCCACAACCTTCACGTCTTTGGGCGATGGGATCGGCGGGGTGTGCCATTGGGACGTCACCTCCAAAACGACCAGAATTGATCGCATATTTGCGGCATCGGTGGCGAATTAGGGGCGGAAAAAGCCTGACACAAAAGCCTATGTAAAAGAGGCTGAGCTGCCTAGGGGCCCCGAGTTTGCTGAGCGCATATCTAAAACGATTACAGCGTCGATAACTAAGTGTTGCAAACTGAGAAATCTTAGATGAAATATGCAAAATACCGGTTGAGCGGCGGGGTGCGGGATGACCATTTCAGAAAAATCTAAAACGATTGCGGACGTTCTGCCTTTGCACGGTACGTGGTCGGTTGTGGATACAGGCAGCGAGGTTGCGTTTGACATGGAACTCCCCGGTGATCTGGTGAGCACAATGGCGCAACAAGGGCTGATCCCCGATCCCTATTGGGGGCAGAACGAATATGATGTGCGTTGGATTGCCGATCGAGATTGGACGGCGCACCGTGAGTTTGAGGTGACGGAGACTGCTCAGGTTTTGGTCTTGTCGCGGCTGGATTGCGTCGCAACAGTTGTTGTGAATGGTACGACAATTTTGCAGGCACAGAATGCCTTTCGTCGCTACCGTGTTGATCTTTCGGATGTGCTTGTTCTGGGACGAAATACAATCGACATCACGTTTCATTCGCCGACCCAAGCCGCCAATGCGGCACAAGCCAAACAGCCGTTCTTCGTACCCTATACCAAGAATTTTCCGGTCCCCAACGGCAATATGCTGCGCAAACCGCAATGCGATTTCGGCTGGGATTGGAACGCAGCGCTGATGCCAAGCGGACTATATGGCGATCTACATCTTGAGCCGTTGGTTCAGACACGGATCGCCGACGTTCTTGTACATCAGACCCATTCGGCAGGATTGGCAAAGGTCCGCGTTGTCGCACAGGTTGAGGGCACCCCCATGCCCGGACAAGCCGAGTTTTGCGGACAGAGTGTGGATGGCCAGATCAATGGCAATCAAGTCGTGTTTACCTTTGAGATCGAAAATCCCGATCTTTGGTGGCCTGCGGGGCAGGGGGCGCAACCCCTGCATCGCCTAAGTGTTACCATTGGTGCGGCAACAGAAACGCGTCGCATTGGGTTACGTGATATGCGGCTGATTTCGGAACCTGATGAGATCGGCCGTAGCTTCACATTTCAGGTCAATGGGCGCGGTATTTTCGCCAAAGGGGCCAATTGGATTCCGCAGGACGCCTTGGCAGGCAATGTCACCGATACGGATTTGCGCGCGCTGCTGACCTCGGCGCGCGACGCCAATATGAATATGATCCGGGTCTGGGGTGGTGGGTGGTACGAAAGCGAGGCGTTTTACGACATCTGCGATGAGCTTGGGTTGATGGTCTGGCAAGACGCAATGTTCGCCTGTTCGCTCTATCCGGCGGATGATGAGTTCCTCGACGAGGTGACGCGCGAAATTGTCGACAATGGTCGCCGCTTGCAACATCGGGCGTGTTTGGCGCTTTGGTGTGGCGACAATGAAATGATTGGGGCTCTGACTTGGTACAAAGAAAGCCTGCAAGATCGCGATCGCTACCTTGTCGCCTATGATCGGTTGAACCGCACGATCGAAACCGCGCTCAAATCGGTGGACCCAGAGGTGAACTGGTGGCCGTCTTCCCCTTCGCCCGGCCCGCTATCTTTTGGCGATGCGTGGCATGATGATAGCTCGGGCGACATGCATTTCTGGTCGGTCTGGCACGAGGGGCGGGACTTTGAACATTACCGTGATGTGCAGCCCCGGTTTTGCTCGGAGTTTGGTTTTCAATCTTATCCGTCAATGCCGGTGATCAAACGCTTTGCCGACCCTAAGGATTTCAACATCGCCGCGCCAGTGATGGAAAGTCATCAAAAGAACACCGGTGGCAATGCCCGGATTGCCGAAACCATGTTTCGGTATTTCCGCTTCCCGGTGGATTTCGAAAGTTTTGTCTACCTAAGTCAGGTGCAACAGGGCCTCGCGATCCAGACCGCCGTTGCCTATTGGCGAAGCCTGAAACCACATTGCATGGGGGCCTTGATCTGGCAATTGAACGACACTTGGCCAGTGTGCTCTTGGGCGTCGCTTGATCACGGCGGTGGTTGGAAATTGTTACACCACATGGCGCGTCGGTTCTTTGCCCCTGTTCATGTAACTGTGGTTCCAGGGGCCGATGGATTTGAGATACGCGCCGTTAATGACACGGGCGAGGCTGTGCAACTCTCGCTGTTGGTCGAGGCAATGACCCCACAAGGTCGCCGGCGGGTTGTTGACCAATCAGAGGCGCATGTTTCCTCAGATCAGGCCCAATCCTTGTCGCGTATCGCGTGTCTCTCAGAGAATGAAATCCTAGTCTTTCATTGGGAAACCGCCTGTGGACATTCAGGCCGGGATTGGTTCGCGCCGCACCCATATAAATCCTATGACTTGATGGATCCGGGTTTGGAGCTTGCGGCATCCCAAAACGGTTCGCGCTTTGACCTGACAATCACTAGCAAAGCACCGGCGTTTTTTGTTTCACTCGAAGCGGATTGCCACGGACGTTTAAGCGACAACGCCTTTTTGGTGCTTCCCGGAAACCCGGTTACGGTTGAATTTACCCCAGATGATAGGGATCAGTTCCCGACATTTCGCCTTAACGACCTCTATTCTGCGACCTGTACCTAAGATTTAAACCTACCGATCAGGGCGGGTGAAATAAACGCGCTGATCTCTCTTAGGTGCGCATAGATCAGAACGACCTCTGACCAAAAAAGAATCTCAAACAGCCTTGACCATAGTCAAACCCTGGGACGATCCCGACTGGTAGCGACTTAGTCGAGAGATGAAATTTGAGAACATCCATGATGGTCCCTGTCGCCCAGCTTTTTCACAATATACTGCGCCCCGTGGCGCGGCTGAGAAAGCTGCGTGATTTTTGGGCCGTCTTGGGCGTTGTGGCCCTTTGCCTGCAAAGCTTTGCCCCGACAATGGCGCAGGCTGCTGATCTGGAATGGATGGTCATTTGTTCCGATGACGGGGCCAAATTGGTTCAGGTTGACCTTTCCGAGGGGCAAAACCACGAGCCATGCCCAGATTGTGACGATTGCGCCCTGTGCGCCACCGGGTCGGAAAGCGCCGATCCCACCGACGTTTCAATGATCACAACACATGGTTTGACCGCCCCTCAAACACCTTTTCGCACCGTTCCAATTTTGTGGAACGCCGATTACCTGTGGCCCGTAACACGCGGCCCCCCGAGCGCGAACAATGATAAAAAGGACCGCGTATTCCGCGCGTTCCCGGTGTCGAACTCTAAAAAGGGAGAGGCGCTGTGAACGTAACAAGCGCATTCTTCTCACGCCTGTTTCTTGGCATGAAAATCGGCCTGCTCTGGCTGGTGGCAATGACGGCCCCAGCATTTGCAGACAGCCTAGACAGCTTTTTGCCTGACTTGGTTCCCTCCGAACTGGCCCCCGGCGCAGATGCCTTTGGACCGGTTCGCGATGATGTAAAGGTCGCTCCGATCCTCCAAGCGGGCGAGACCATTGCATGGGCTTTCCTGACCTCTGATTTTGTTGGCACCACCGGCTATTCGGGCAAGCCGATCCACGTTGTTGCGGCCATCGACAATGACGCGGTTCTTACCGGCGTCAAACTTGTCAAACACTCTGAACCAATTGTGTTGATCGGGATTCCCAACTCGAAAATGGTCAAACTGACCGAAGGCTATACCGGTCTTGATCTCAAGGCCGAGGCGGCGTCGGGCGGTGAATCCCACGATCTCGACATCATCTCCGGTGCGACCGTGACGATTATGGTCATTGATGACAGCCTCGTACGGGGCGGTATCAAAGTGTCGCGCGCGCTTGGCCTTGGGGGGCTTGCCCCGGTAACCCGCGATGGTCCACGTCGCGAGGTCGATATGGCCAAGGTTGAGAGGACCGATTGGGCCATCCTGTCGGGTGACGGGTCGGTGCGCCGCATGACCTTGGACATTGGTCAGGTCAACAAAGCCTTTGAGGACATGCCCGATCCGCGTGCCGCCAAGCGCCCCGAAGCGGGTGACCCCGGCGACACCTATATCGACATGCATCTGGCGTTGGTCTCGGTGCCCAGCATCGGCAAATCCCTGCTGGGCGAGGCCGAGTACAACAACATGCTTGAATGGCTCGAAGAGGGTGAGCAGGCGATTTTGGTGCTTGGTCGCGGGGCTTATAGCTTCAAGGGGTCGGGCTATGTTCGCGGCGGGATTTTTGACCGTATCCAGCTTATTCAGGGCGACAATTCGGTTCGCTTCTTTGACAAACAACAACGCCGTCTTGGCGAGCTGGCCACGGATGACAGCCCGAGCTTTGTTGAGCTCGACATCTTTAAAATCCCGGCAGATGCCGAATTTGATCCTACCGAACCCTTCCGTCTGCAACTGCTGGCGCAGCGGTCCGTTGGCGCGCTCGAACGGGTGTTTTTGACCTTCGACCTTGGCTACAAACTGCCGGAGCGTTTCTTGTTGCCCAAGGCCGCTGCGCCAAAAGTGGTCGATGATGCCACGGCCGAAGCCGCCGCAAAAACCGCCCTGTGGCAGCGCATCTGGAAAGACCGCACGGTTGAAATCGCTGTGCTGGGCGTGATGCTATTGGTGCTGACTGCGACGTTCTTCTTCCAGTTCCAAGCCACCATGAATGCGCGCACCTTTTATTGGTTCCGCATCGGGTTTCTCACCATGTCGCTGTTCTTTATCGGCTGGTACGGCAATGCGCAGCTCTCGGTTGTGAACCTCATGGCGCTGGCTGGGAGCCTCAAAGGTGGCTTTACTTGGGACGCGTTCCTGATGGACCCGCTGGTGTTCATTCAATGGTTCGCCATTGCTGCGGCGCTGTTGTTCTGGGGTCGTGGGGCCTATTGCGGCTGGCTGTGCCCATTCGGTGCGCTTCAAGAACTGACCAACAAGATCGCGCGCGCCTTTAAGGTTCCTCAGATCACCCTGCCATGGGGGCTGCATGAACGGCTCTGGGCGGTGAAATACATGATCTTCCTGGGTCTGTTCGGCCTGTCGATGGTGTCGATCCCGCTGGCGGAAACCTATGCCGAGGTCGAACCGTTCAAGACCGCGATCATCCTCAAGTTTGTTCGTGACTGGCCGTTTGTCATCTTTGCCTTGGCGTTGGTGCTGGCCGGTCTCTTCATCGAACGCTTTTACTGCCGCTATCTGTGCCCGCTTGGCGCGGCGCTGGCGATCCCGGCACGGATTCGCATGTTTGACTGGCTGCGCCGGTACAAAGAATGCGGCTCTCCCTGCCAGACCTGTGCCAATGAATGCCCGGTTCAGGCGATCCACCCCACAGGTGAGATCAACCCCAATGAATGTGTCGACTGCCTGCATTGTCAGGTTCTCTATCAGTCCGATGCAAAATGTCCGGTCGTGATCCGCCAAGTCAAACGGCGTGCCAAGGTCGGGTCGGCGGAACTTAAGGTTCCTGCGGGAACACCGCCGACAAATCACCCAAATGCCAAACCCACCAATGTTTCGTGAAGGAGGAACTCCAATGTCCGAAGAAACCAATGAAAAAATGTCGGTAACACGCCGCGGCCTATTGGGCGCGACCGCGACCGGTGCTGCTGTTGCAGCGACTGGCGTCGGCTCTGCCCTTTTGGGTGCAAGCGAAGCCAAGGCGGCCACCGCCGCGAGCTGGCACCTCGCGCCAGGCGACCTTGATGAATACTACGGCTTCTGGTCCTCGGGTCAGACCGGTGAATTGCGCATCCTTGGGATGCCATCCATGCGCGAATTGATGCGTGTTCCGGTCTTTAACCGTTGCTCGGCCACCGGCTGGGGTCAGACCAATGAATCGCTCAAGGTTCTGACCGAAGGTCTGTTGCCTGAAACCAAGGAATACCTCGCTGCAAACGGCAAGGTCACCTATGACAACGGCGATTTGCACCACCCGCATATGTCGTTCACCGACGGCACCTATGACGGCCGTTTCCTATTCATGAACGACAAAGCCAACACCCGTGTGGCCCGTGTGCGTTGTGACGTGATGAAATGCGACAAGATCATCGAGATCCCCAACGCGCATGATATCCACGGTTTGCGTCCACAGAAATTCCCTCGCACCGGGTATGTCTTTGCAAATGGTGAGCACGAAGCACCCCTCGTCAATGATGGCACCATTCTGGATGAGCCAGAGCAGTATGTGAACATCTTCACCGCCATCGACGGTGACGAGATGGAAGTTGCATGGCAGGTGATCGTGTCGGGGAACCTCGACAACACCGATTGTGATTATCAGGGCAAATATGCCTTCTCGACCTCGTATAACTCGGAAATGGGTATGACCCTTGCCGAGATGACCGAAGCCGAGCTTGACCACGTTGTTGTTTTCAACATCAAGGCCATCGAAGAAGCGGTTGCCAATGGCGATTACCAAGAGCTTAAGGGCGTCAAAGTTGTTGATGGCCGCAAAGGTGCGCCGGGCAAACTGACCCGCTACATCCCAATCCCGAACTCGCCACACGGAGTGAACGCGGCTCCGGACAAGCGTCACATCTGTATCAACGGTAAACTGTCGCCAACCGTATCGGTCATCGACGTTGAAAAACTCGACGCTCTGTTTGATGCGGACGCCGATCCACGTTCAGCCGTTGTCGCAGAACCACAGCTGGGTCTCGGCCCGCTCCACACCGCATTCGACAACCGTGGCAACGCCTACACCACCCTCTTCCTTGATAGCCAAGTGGTTAAGTGGAACATCCAAGATGCGATCGCGTCTTATGGCGGTTCCGATGTTGACCCGATCAAAGACAAGGTCGACGTTCACTACCAGCCCGGCCACAACTCGACCTCGATGGGTGAAACCGCCGAAGCAGATGGCAAGTGGCTGATTTCGATGAACAAGTTCTCGAAAGACCGCTTCTTGAATGTGGGTCCGCTCAAGCCTGAAAACGAACAGCTGATCGACATTTCCGGCGACAAGATGAAGGTTGTCCATGACGGCCCAACCTTTGCTGAACCTCACGATAGCATCATTGTTCACCGCTCCAAAGTGACGCCGCTTGATGTTTGGGATCGCAATGACCCAATGTGGGCGGATGCAGCCGCGCAGGCGGCCGCTGACGGTGTTGATCTGGAAGATGGTGCCGAAGAAATCATCCGCGACAAGGACGATCCAACCAAAGTACGTGTCTATATGACATCGGTTGCTCCGGTCTTTTCGTGGGAGAAATTTGAGGTCAACCAAGGCGACGAAGTCACCGTCTATGTCACCAACCTCGATGACGTTGATGACGTAACCCACGGGTTCTGTATGGCCAACTTTGGTGTCGCGATGGAAGTCGGACCACAGGCAACCGCATCGGTCACCTTTGTGGCCGAACGTCCCGGTGTTCACTGGTTCTACTGCCAGTGGTTCTGCCACGCGCTGCATATGGAAATGCGCGGCCGTATGTTCGTAAAACCACGCGAGGCGTAAGACATGCATTGGCTCCTGTCCCTCTCAACATTCCTAGCTTTGGTCGTTTTCTCCCCAGTATCGGCCAAGGTTTGGGATGTCCCAGTGCAGGACGGAGCCATTGCTGAAACCTTGGCTCAGGCGGCGGATGGCGACACCCTCCGCCTGAGCCCCGGCACCTATTTTGAAAATGTGGTGCTTGATCGGCCGATGTTTTTGGATGGCATGGGCCATGCGATCATTGACGCCGGTGGCACCGGTAGCGTGATCACCGTGACCGGTGATGGCGTGACCGTGCAAAACGTAACTGTTCAAGGGTCGGGCAACAGCCATGACACCATCGACAGCGGCATTCAGCTCAAGAAAACCGCCTATGCTCCGCAAATCCTGAACAATGTGGTCTTGGGCAATCTCTACGGAATTGACATCCACGGTGCCAAAGACGCCATGGTCCAAGGCAACCGGATCGAAGGGCGTCTTGACCGCCATATGAATATTCGCGGCAATGGTGTTTACGTCTGGAACGCCCCCGGTGCCACGGTTGACAACAACGATATTCGGTGGGGCCGCGATGGGATTTTCGTGAACTCCTCCAAAAAAAACACCTTTACCAACAATCTGTTCCGCGATCTGCGTTTTGCAGTTCACTATATGTATGCCGACAACTCTATCGTCGCCAACAATGTCTCAATCGGCAATGATCTGGGCTATGCGGTGATGTTCACCACCAACGTCAAAGTCACCGACAATGTGTCGATTGATGACCGCGAACATGGGGTGATGATGAACTATGCGAACAAATCCGAAATCCGCGGCAACTATGTGCGCGGCGCCAAGGAAAAATGTTCGTTCCTCTATAATTCCAACCGCAACACCTTTGCCGACAATTGGTTCGAAGGCTGTGGGATTGGCATCCATTTCACCGCCGGGTCTCAGGATAACCGCATCCTTGGCAATGCCTTTGTTGGCAACCGCACACAGGTGAAACTGGTCTCGACCGATTGGCACGAATGGTCCGAAAATGGCCGTGGCAATTATTGGTCCGATAATGCCAGCTTTGATGTCGATGGTGACGGGATCGGCGATCAGCCATACCGCCCCAACGATAGCATGGATCACGTGCTTTGGACCCAGCCAAGCGCGAAATTGTTGCTCGGATCACCGGCGGTTCAATTGGTACGCTGGTCGCAATCCGCATTTCCGGCGCTGTTGCCGGGCGGGGTGGTCGATAGCCACCCGATTATGAAACCCGTCAAACCCGACGCCTTTCGAAAGGTCCCCCATGACGGCTGATGTTTTGAATATCTCCAACGTTGACAAAGATCGCGGCAAGACGCGCGTCTTGAATGATGTGTCGCTGATGGTGCAGCCGGGCGAACGTGTGGCTCTGCTCGGCCACAACGGGGCCGGTAAATCGACGCTGATCAAGTCGATCCTTGGGTTGACGCCTATTCATAGCGGCGCGATCACCGTTGACGGCGCGGCCCCCGGAACCGGCGCGGCCCGTCGCGCGACCGCCTATTTGCCCGAAGCCGTGTCATTTCACCCGGCTTTGACCGGGCGGGAACAGCTCACCTTGTTTGCCAAGCTTGACGGGGCCAAGGCAGATATCGCTGGCTTGCTAGAGCGTGTCGGCCTGTCCGATGCCTTGGATCGCCGGATTGGCACCTATTCCAAGGGTATGCGGCAACGACTTGGTTTGGCGCAGGTTTTGCTCGGCAAACCTGCCGTCGCTTTACTTGATGAACCGACAAGCGGCCTTGACCCGATTTCACGCCAAGATCTCTATGCGATAATTGACCAACTGGCGGGGCAGGGGACGGCGGTGCTCATCGCCTCGCATGCCCTGACCGAGGTCGAGGCGCGCACCGATCGTATCGCCATCATGAGCAAGGGCCATTTGGTCGCTGATGACACATTGACCGGCTTGTCGCGCCGCGCCGGATTGCCGATCCGCTTGCGGGTGCGGGCCTCAAAAGATGCTGATGCGATTGCCGCCCAAATCGGCGGGCAACGGATCAACGGGGCCTCGGTCGAACTCAACTGCACACCGGATGATAAAATGGCGCAGCTGCGCCGGATCACCGATTTAGGCGACGCGGTGGCTGATCTCGAAATCACCCCGCCCAAGCTCGAAGACCTGTACCGCCATTTCGCGGCCCAAGACGCATCGGAGGATTTGTCATGACCCGCGCCCTTGCCATTGCCTCTTGTGAAATGCGCATCCTGCAACGCAACCTATGGTTGGTTGTGGCCACGGTGATCATGGTGCTGTTTGCGCTGGCGTTGACCTTTGCCGGCTCTGCCCCGACGGGGGCGCTTGGGGTCGACATGCTGACCATTTCGGTGGCGTCTATGACCACCCTGTCCGTCTATCTCGCCCCGCTTTTGGCGTTGATGATCTCCTTTGATGCCATCGCCGGGGACGCGGATCGCGGGTCATTGGCCCTTTTGCTCTCGTACCCAGCCAGCCGTGGCGAAGTTTTGCTCGGCAAGTTCATTGCCCATCTTGGTGCTTTGGCCATCGCCATGATCATCGGCTTTGGCTCTGCCGGGATGGTGGCAGCGTGGTTCGGTGGGGCAGGGGCCGAAAGCCTGCTGGCGCTGGCCCGTCTCATCGCCACCTCGATCATTTTGGGTGCCGTGTTCATCACGTTGGGCTACTTGGTATCGTCGCTTGCCACGTCCTCAACCGCTGCGGCGGGGATGAGCGCGGGCCTGTGGTTGATCTTTGTGGTGCTCTATGACCTTGGCCTTTTGGGCGCGGTTGTGATGGACGAAGGCGGCAGCTTTACCCAAACGATTTTCCCTTGGCTGATGGTCGCCAACCCAGCCGACGCCTTCCGGGTTTGGAACATCGCGGCCTCCGAAGGTGTCGCGCTGACCAGCGGCATGACCGGTGCCGCACAGGCTTTGCCGATTTGGGCGGCTCCGGCCTCGCTCTTGGCGTGGCCCTTGATTGGGTTCGCGGCGGCGCGTTTGGCCTTCCGGAGGATTGAACCATGAGATTTGTCCTTTTGGCTCTGGTCACACTCACATTGACCGCCTGTCAGGAAGAAGAAGCCAAAGCGCCGCCACCGCCGGTGGACATGACCGCCGAAGCGCTCAGCTTTTTCTGTCAGATGAACATCTCTGATCACGGCGGCCCCAAGGCGCAAATCCATCTCGAAGGCTATCCCGCCCCGATCTTTTTCGCCCAAGTCCGCGATATGGTCGCCTATCTCAAAAGCCCGGAACGCGACGCCAAAATCCTTGCCGTCTACGTGAGCGACATGAGCATGGCCGCAAGTTGGGAAGAACCGGGCACCAGCAACTGGATTTTTGCGGATGGCGCCCAATATGTTGTCGGCGCGCCGGTTCGGGGTGGCATGGGTGCGCCAGAGATTGTACCATTTGGCACCTATGAAGGCGCAGAAGCTTTCACTACAAAATACGGCGGGCAGGTCTTGCCAATGTCCGAAATTCCCGACGACGCCGCGCTTGGCGCCGTCAATCTGGCGCAAGTGTTGGAGACCCCGTCATGACTGTTTTTTCTCGCCGCCGATTTTTGACCATTGCCGCCGCATCCGGCGCTTTGGCGGCTGGCCCCCTGTCTGCGGCGACGCCGATGGCGCGCTGGTCGGGTCGGGCGTTGGGCGCTGGCGCGTCGATGCAATTGGTTGGGCTGGATGACACCTCTGCAAGTGCGGTCTTTGCCGAGGTTGAGGCCGAAATCCTGCGGCTTGAGGCGATTTTCAGCCTGTACCAACCCGCCAGCGAGTTATCGCGCCTGAACCGGGATGGTGTGCTTGAGGCCCCATCGTTTGATCTGTTGCAGGTGCTTAGCCTGTCGACCCGCCTGCATGCCGCCACCGGTGGCCGGTTCGATCCGAGCATTCAGCCGCTTTGGCATGCCAAGGCAACACGGGGTGATGTTGAAGCGGCCAAAGCGTTGATCGGTTGGGATAAAATCCAATATGACAGCGCGCGCGTGACCCTTGGCAAAGGTCAGGCATTGACCTTCAACGGCATCGCCCAAGGCTATATCACCGACAAGATTGCGGCGCGCCTGCGTGAACATGGGCTACGTGATGTTCTTGTCGATATGGGGGAGGTCATGGGCCTTGGTGCCCGCGCCGATGGCACTCCTTGGAAGCTCGGCGTGACCACTCCCACCGGCGAAATCGTGCAACGGGTTCAGCTAAGCGATCGCGCCATTGCGACCTCGGCGGCTGAGGGTACCATTTTGGCCGAGGGGTCGCATATTCTGCATCCCGCTGGCCAGGTGTCGGCCCATGGTCTTGTCTCGGTCTCTGCATCAACTGCGGCTTTGGCCGATGGCTTGTCGACGGCGCTTTGCCTGATGGACGACGCATCCGAGGTTTTGGCCCAGTTCCCGGATGCCAAGCTAGAGTTTCGCGCCTAAGACGCGCAAGCCGCCATCACGCCCCGCAATTCCGCCAGCCCGCGCATCCGCCCCAAAAGCGGATAACCGGGCTGACCACCTTGTTGAAGATCATAGAGCAGGTCCTGACCATGGTCGGGCCGCATCGGGATTTGCCAATCGCTGCGCCCTTGCGCCTTGCGCTTGGCTTCTTCGGCCATCAGCGCGCGGATTGTCGCCACCATGTTGGTGTCACCACTAAGGTGTAAGTCTTCGTAAAAGCTGGATTTGTCGCCATCATAAGGGGCAAGCCGCGTGGTATTGCGCAGATGTGCAAAATGGATGCGATCGCCAAGCCGTTCGACAAAGCGCACCGGATCAAACGCCGGATCAACCCCCAGCGAGCCGGTGCAAAAGGTGATCCCTGAGGCCGGGCTATCAACGGCGGCGCAGATTTTCGTATAGTCTTCTTCGGTCGACATGATGCGCGGCAACCCCAACAAGGGAAACGGTGGATCATCCGGATGGCAACACAGGCGCAGCCCGAGTTCCTCGGCCAAAGGCGTCACTTCCTTTAGAAAATCCACCAGATTGGCGCGCAATTGATCGGCGGAAATGGCGTCATAACTGGCGAGATGGCCGCGCACGTCCTCAAGCGACCAATTGTCATTTGCGCCGGGCAATCCGGCAACAATGTTATTTTGCAACATACGTTTTTGGATGTCATCCAAACCGTCAAATCGGGCTTTGGCTTCGGCGACAGTCTCGGCACTAAACTCGGCCTGTGCGGCGGGGCGTTTTAGGATGAAAAGATCAAAGGCGGCGAAATCAACGACGTCAAAATGCATCGCGGTACCGCCATGGGGCATTTTCTTGGCCAGATCGGTGCGGGTCCAATCTAAAACCGGCATAAAGTTGTAACAGATCACCTCAAGACCACAGGCCGCCAGATTGCGCATACTTTCGCGATAGGCCTCGATATGGGCGCGATAATCCGGGCCTTTGGTTTTGATGGTTTCCGACACTGGAAGGCTTTCGACCACCTCCCAAGTGATGCCGGTGGGGTCGGTTTCGGGCTGTGCAATTTCGCGCTGGCGCTGCTTGATTTCATCCCGCGTCCAAACCGCACCGGGAAGGATGTGATGCAGGGCGGAAACAACGCCTTCGACACCCACCTGAGGCAGGGCCGCCATGTCAATAATGTCTGCTGGTCCAAACCAGCGCCATGTCTGCCGCATTGTCTCACTCTCCCAATGGTACCGCTACCGGTGGCGTTGGTATACCATTTGCGATGGGCAGGACAAGGGGGGGGACGGGGCCGGGCACCTGATCAGGCGGGTAAATCGCGCCCGTCTGCAATGGCTTCCATCGTGATATAGGACGTGACCGATTCAAGCTCAAAATCCCGGATCAGGCGCTGATAAATGCGGTCAAAATCATTCATATCCCGCGCCACGATCTTGAGCATGTAATCATAGTCCCCAGCGATGCGGAAAAAGTCGATGACATTCTCAATCGCAAGCACCGAGCGGCGAAACGCATCAAGCCAGTCCGCCGAATGATGTCGAGTGCGCAGCATGACAAAAACGGTCAAGCCTAGGCCCACAGCCTGTGGATCAAGCCGGATGGTTTGCCCGGTGATCACACCGATCTGGCGCAATTTGGTCAGCCGCCGCCAACAAGAGTTTTGCGACAGCCCGACTTTCTCGGCCAATTCGCGTTGCGACAAGGACGCATCACGTTGCAAGGCCCGTAAGATGGCTTTGTCGAGGTTATCTAGGCTTTCATCGTTCATTTGATAGTTATAAGGCCTTATTCGTGTAGAAGTTGGTGAGGATTATTGAAAACAGTAGGGGCATTCTCCTCTTAGCGCAACGCAGGAGACCTCACATGCCCCTTTCACTTGATCGAACATCCCCCTTCTTCTCCTTTCAAAAACAGATCAACGGGAGCGACAGCCACGGTCGCCTAAGGGCAGGGTTGATCGGTGAAGGCATGGAAATTTCGGGCCCGTTTGGTCCCAAACCACTGATATACGCCGATTATGTGGCCTCTGGTCGCGCCCTGGTTCAGGTCGAGGACTTTGTCACGCGCCACGTCTTGCCGCATTATGCCAACAGCCATACCGAAGCTTCGTTTTGTGGTCAGCAGATGACACGCCTACGGGCGCAGGCGCGCAAAATCATTGGTGCGCTATGCGGCGCAGGTGACAAGCATGCCGTCATTTTCACCGGATCGGGCGCGACCGCTGGGCTTAACCGGTTGGTGCATTTGTTTGGCGCGGGGCCGGAGACGGTGGTTTTGATCGGCCCCTATGAGCACCATTCGAATATTTTACCTTGGCGGGAAAGCGGCGCAACGGTGATCGAAATTCCCGAAGACGAAAACGGTGGCCCCAGCATGATGGCGCTCGAAGACGCCCTCAAGGCCAACCAAGGACGTCACATCATTGGCAGTTTTTCGGCCGCGTCCAATGTCACCGGGATCATGACCGATGTGAAAACCGTCAGCTGGATTTTGAAATCGCACGGCGCCTTGGCGATCTGGGATTACGCGGGCGGCGGCCCCTATATGAATATGGATATCGGCCTTGCTGACGCGATCGTGACCTCTCCGCACAAGTTCATCGGAGGGCCGGGGGCGTCGGGTGTGATGATCCTACGCAAGGCCGCCGTGCGTCACACGACACCCAGTTTGCCGGGGGGCGGCACGGTCTCTTTTGTGTCGCCTTGGGGGCATGATTATTCCGACGATGTGGCAACCCGCGAAGAGGCCGGCACCCCCAATGTGATCGGCGATATTCGTGCGGCGCTGGCGTTTATGGTTAAGGATGCCATTGGCCAGCCTTTCATTTCCGATCGCTTGGCCTCCTTGCGCGAGCGCGCGTTGACGACATGGGATCACACGCCGGGACTGCGGATTTTGGGGAATGCCAAGGCCAAAGCCTTGCCGATTTTTTCCTTTCAGATGCGTGACCCTGCTGGCTCTTTGGTTCATCAGCAACTCGTGACGCGTATGTTGTCGGATGCTTTTGGTATTCAGGCGCGCGGCGGCTGTGCCTGTGCGGGCCCCTATGCGCATCGCTTGCTTGGGATCGAGGCAAAGCAATCAGCGCATTTGCGGTCCGAAATCTTAGCCGGGCAAGAGGTTGAAAAACCGGGTTGGACACGCCTAGGGTTTTCGCCATTGATGACCGAGGCCAAGGTAGATCAAATCGTTGCTGCTGTTGTAAAATTGGCCCGCGACCCCCATGCCTTTAGTGGGGTTTATCAACTTGATCCGCACACCGCGCGTTTTCGCCCCAAGGCGGCTTGAGTTTCGGGGCCGTGCTCACATCCCATAAAACCGGGCGGCGGTTTGGCCAAGAATGTCGGCCTGTTCCTCAGACCCGAGGTCGCAAATCAGGCTTTGCAGGCAGGTGAACCATTGTGAATATGAACCATCCAATTCAAGCACCGGCCAATCGCTGCCCCACATTAGGCGCGACGGTCCAAAGCATGTGATCAAATGATCGACGGTAGGTTTGAGCGTGTCCGCAGACCAACCGGGGCCAAATTCGGTCGCCAGACCCGAAATCTTGCAATGCATTTGCGGATGCTTGGCCAGTTTCGCAATGCCTTGCAGCCAGTCGTCGCTCAAAGCGGTGCCGCCGCGAATGATGGGTTTGGCGGCATGGTCAATCACAATTGGCAAACTCGGGATCGCCCAGGCCAGTTTGTCGATGCTGGGAAGGTGGCGCGGCTGAATCAGCGCGTCAAACCGCAGATCCAATTCTGGCAACAGCCGCAGGTTCTCCATGACATTGGGTTGCAAAATCCATTCTGAATCTTCGAGGCCTTGCAACACCGGGCGGACACCTTTGATCAATGGATGTTGCGCAAACGCCTTTAGGGTTTGCGGCGCGGTTGGGTCGCTTAGATCGAGCCAGGCGACAATGGCCCCGATAAAGGGGGCTTGCGCTGCTAGGTCGAGCATGAAGTCATTTTCGGACAGGGTTTCAGCGGCCTGAACCAAGACCGTTTTGTCGACCTTCAAATGGTCGAGATAAGGGGCGAGATGCGGCGGGGCATAATCGCGCCGAATGCCAGAGATACTGTCATCAATCCAATCGGTGACACCACGATCAATCTGCCAGAAATGGTGATGGGCATCTATGATCATAGCAGGTTCTCCAATGGCCCGGTTTCTCGCCGAACATGTGACACTGCGTGGGGGCAGTCTCGGCCGGGACTACAAAACGCGACTGATAATGGTGGGTGCCATGCTGTGACACAAGGTCAATTTAAAACGCTTTTTGTAGCGCTGTCACCTAAAACGCAGGCAACGAAAGATGCTTGTGTCACACGGTGGGATGCTCAGTGCGGCCGGTAAAACCCAAACCCGCTCTGCCCGGATCGTTTGACTTGATACATGGCAAGATCTGACTGCATCATTTGTTTTTCGTAATCACGCTCCGTCGCCTCGGCAAGTGAAATGCCGACACTACACCCGATTTCAAGGTGGTTTCCCTCAATTTCAAAGGGTTGAGTCAGCGTTTCGACAATCACCTTCGCCAATCGTTCCAAAACATGCTTGGCCTCATTCGGCGAACATTTCAGCAAGATTGCGAACTCATCTCCACCAAGCCGGGCCACGAGATCCCCTGAGCGAACCGAGGCACGCAGCCTGTCGGACACATGTTTCAACAGCTTGTCTCCGACATGATGGCCATGGGTATCGTTCACGTTTTTGAACTTGTTCAAGTCCAGCATAACCAGAGCGATTTCATCCCCGTTTTCCATGGCGACTTTTGCCCAGAGATTGAAGTCTTCTTCTAATTTCAAGCGATTAGGGAGGCCGGTCAAAGCATCGTGCAGCGAGGCATGCTTGACTTTTTCTTCGGCATTTGCCCGTTCTGTAATGTCTGTGTGGGTGCCGACCCATCCCCCGTCCGGCATCGGCGCATGGGTTGTCGAGATAATTTTGCCATTGCCAAGGCGAAATTCGGCGGAAACGGGTTCCCCCAGAGCCAACTGGGAATATAGACGTTCCAGATGTTCATTAACGTCAGGTTTGAAATCCCCGCGGTTTGCCTCAGCTTCCAGAAGCTCCTGCAGGGTGACACCATGACGAATTTCATGCTTGGGCTTGTTGAAAATTTCGATGTAGTTGTCGTTCCACGTTGTCAGCCTTGAATCGCTGTCAAAAACGGAAACACCCTGTTCCATTCGGTCTAGAATAGTGCGCAGTTCCATACTGGTTTTCTTGGCAATTGCCTCGGATTCCTGAATTTTATGTTCGAACTCTTTGCGATCGGTGATGTCTCGGACGGTTCCAATCAACCCGGTCACAGTGCCATCTTCGACCAATGGTGTCCCAACGGTATGGACCCAGATTTTCCGACCTTTCGCTGTTATGACTTCGGCTTCGACGTCCCAATCAATTCTATTCTCAATGGCCTCTCCGACCACCGCAGAAATAATGTCACGGGACTCAGGTTCATAGAAGGCCAACGCAGCTTCAAGATCTGGTTCATAGTCAGACGGAACGTCGTGAATGCGCTTGGTTTGATCCGTCCAAAACAACGTGTTTGTCTCAAGCGACAGTTCCCAACCGCCGACACCGGACACTTCGGTTATTCGATCCAACATCGACGCGGTGCGTTGGGTGGATTTTGCTTTGTCGGTCACGGATATGGCCGCATCTAGGGCCATTCGTTCACTTTCAAATGTTCGCAGCAACCCTTCAACAGCGGTTCCCAACAACTTGAGTTGTTGTTCTTGTTTTTCTGTCAGGACACGCGGTTTGCGGTCGATGACACAGAAAGAGCCAAGTTTTTTCTCCCCGTCTGTCGAAATGGGATAGCCAGCATAGAAACGAATGTTGGGATCGCCGGTGACCAAGGGGTTGTCGCGAAACCGATCATCCAATTGAGCATCCTCGACAATGAAAACATCGTCCCCATGTATGGCATGGGCGCAAAAAGAGGCATCGCGAGACGTGGAGTCGGCCTCAAGGCCGTGTTTTGATTTGAACCATTGTTCGTCTTGACCAACAATAGATACCAACGCAATCGGACAGTCCAGAATGTCGGCGGCCAAAGTTGTTAACGCGTCAAATTCAGGCGTGCGAGGAGATTGGATCAGCTGGAGCCAATCCAAATATTCCAAACGTTCAGTTTCATTTGCCAGAGGCGGGGCAATCATTGCGGTGCGCCCTTTGCGTAAAGGTCCATCCATTTTCAAGCCGGGCAGGTCATTTCGCATTCTTGTCTCAGACTCAATTTACAAATCGTTAACGATGATCGAGAGATAAGCATCCATCCTCTGTCTGTCACTAACAAGCATCAGTTGAAACTGAACGGCATCGGGTCGCTCGGTCAGGCTCCACTTGCTTTTTCACAAAAAAACCGCCAGTCGAAAAGAATGCGCAGACTGCCATTCATTTTGTCGATTCTGGCCACCCTCGTCGCTGCCATCGTGGTTTTTCGGGTGTCTTATGCGTATTTCCATTCCGAAGAGCTGTCGCGTGCTCAGGGCCGGTTGTCTTTGTACCAAAGCTCGGTCTCGGCCGAGATTGACCGATTTTCCCATCTCACCTTTGTTTTGGCGCGTGACAGCCATGTCATTGCCACGGCAGAAGGGCGCGCGACCGGGGCGCTCAACCAGCGTTTCGAAGAGTTTTCGCAACAGGCTGGCCTTGGCGCGATCTATCTTATGGCGCTGGATGGGGTGGCGATTGCGGCGTCAAATCACAACACACCGTCTAGTTTTGTTGGCCAAAGTTATGCGTTTCGCCCCTATTTTCAGGATGCGCTAAGCGGCCGGCAGGGGCGATTTTATGCTATCGGCACAACCACCGGACTGCCGGGGTATTTCATCGCTGATGCGGTTGCGGGCCGCTCTGGACCTAGTGGCGTTGTCGCCATCAAGATCGAGTTTTCGGCCCTTGAGGATAGCTGGTACAATTCGGGGGAACAGGTGTTGTTGGCCAACGAAGATGGGGTTGTCTTGCTGTCCTCTGATCCGGAATGGCGTTACAAAACGCTGAGCCCTCTAAGTGCGCAGCAACGCGAAACAATCACCGCGGCGCGGCAATTTCCCGGTCAGGCCTTGCAAGAACTTGATTGGCAAGAGCAAGCGGACTCTTGGGCGCGGATTGGTCCGAACCGGCGTATTCATTTAACCACCGATGCGCTGCCGCATGGCTGGCAATTGCACTATTTCGCCAGCGATGATCGCGCGGCCACCCGGAGTTGGTTGGTCACCGCTTTGGTGATTTTTGCGGCCGCTTTGGCCTTGATCGTGACACAGGTTCAACGCGCCCGTCGGGTCGGTGCGGCCCTGCGTCGGTCGGAAAACGAAGAGGCCGAGCTGCGCAAAGCCAATGAACGTTTGGCGGTTGAGATTGAGGATCGTCGTACCGCCGAACGCCGCTTGAAACGCACGCAAAGCGAGCTGGAACAGGCGAGCCGACTGGCCGCTTTGGGACAGCTATCCGCCTCAGTCACCCATGAGCTCGGTCAACCGATTGCCGCGATGCGCAATCATTTGGTTGCAGCTGAATTCGGCGGTCAGGCCCAGCCCGGCTTTCTTGGCAAAATCACCGGCTTGGTGGATCGGATGGAAGGGATCACCCGGCAACTTAAATTCTTTGCGCGCTCTGATAGCGAGGGCTTCAAAGGGGTCGATCTACGCGATGCGGTCAAGGCGGCACTGGCTTTGGTTGATCCCAATATCGCCGCTTTGGGCGCGCAGATCAGCGTTGAAATGCCCGACACAAGGGCCCCCCTGCGCGGAAGTCGGCTTCGTATCGAACAGGTTCTGACCAACCTGTTGCGCAACGCTCTGGATGCCGTCGAAGACAGCGATGATCCCAAACTGTTTGTGACTGTTACGAGCACGCAAACCGAGACCCGGTTTGAGTTGCGCGACAATGGCCATGGCCTAGGGGAAGCGACCTTGGCCGAGCTTCAGGAACCCTTTGTCACAACCCGCGAAAGTGGTCGTGGGATGGGGCTTGGTCTGGCAATTTCAGCGAGCATTGTCCAAGATCACGGCGGCACCATGAGCGCGATGAATGCCCCTCAGGGCGGGGCGATTTTCCGTGTTTCCTTTCCCGTGCCGCCCTTAGAAAGCCCCTCAGAATGACCGGCAAAATGACCCAGCAACCCGCTCTCAAAGTTCTTGTTGTTGACGATGACAAATCCATGCGGCTTTCGCTTGTCGAATTGCTTGAGGCCGCTGGCTGGCAGGTGCAGGCCTTGGCGCGCGCCGCGTTGGTCGCCGATACGCTAGGGCATTTTCAGGCCGACGTGATCTTGTCCGATGTGCGGATGCCGGGCATGTCCGGGCTGGAACTTTTGGCCAGTTTGGATCGTGCCGAAGCCCCACCAATGGTGTTGATTTCCGCCCATGGGGACATTCCGATGGCGGTGCAGGCGATCCAGCAAGGGGCCTATAGTTTCATTGAAAAACCCTATGAGCC